>NZ_JBEOMB010000052.1:0-52786 GCF_046000175.1 Rhodoplanes sp. SY1 | reverse complement strand
TTCAAACGCGATTCCCCTGATGGGATACGGAGGCACACGGCAGAGTGTCGTCCGGCGTTTAGGCAAGAGTGGAGACGAGGGGATCGACGGAGTCGTCAATGAGGATCCACTCGGACTCGATGTCGTCTATATTCAGGCGAAACGTTACGCTTCGGACAACACGATCGGGCGAGAGCGAATCCAGCAGTTTGCCGGGGCGTTAGTCGGACAAGGCGCATCCAAGGGCGTCTTCGTGACGACAAGCTCGTTCTCTCGCGGAGCAATCGAGTACGCCAATCGAGTTCCACAGCGGATCATACTGATCGACGGAGGCGAGCTTGCTCGTCTCATGATTCAATACGACGTCGGGGTTCGCACGGAGCGCACGATCCAGATCAAGCGGATCGATCTCGATTACTTTGACGAAGAAGAGAATTGAGTCTTCCCTAACTCGCAGACTTTTAAAGTTTCCGAGATAGGGGGACGGCGTACCGATTTCATAGATCCTGCCTCTCGCCGTCACCCTGAGGTGCCCGGCGGAGCCGGGCCTCGAAGGGCGACGGCCCGTGAGTCGGGGGCCGCATCCTTCGAGGCTCGACCTACGGTCGAGCGCCTCAGGATGAGGAGCGAGGTGGCGTGGAGGAGAGTCCGTAGCCGGCCGAGCTTCGGCCAGCGGCGCTGCAGTTCTCGCGAGCGCGCCGCCCGCGAAGGCCCCGCATCGGCCCGGCTTCTGGGCTCCCGTAATCATCCATTTGGCACGGCACGCGTTTCCTCCCGTGCTCGCGGGAGCGTGACTTTACCACCGGGCGTCGGCGTGATCGGTTCGGGTCGAGGGGTGTCTCGGCCCGTCGGCCGCGGGGGCGGCCGGGCGGGCGACATCAGGAGCGCGAGATGCGGAAATTTGTTCTGTCGCTGGCGGTCGCCGGCTGCGCCGGCCTGCTGCTCGCCGCCAGCATCCCGACCGCGGCGGACGCGCGCGGGCGCGGCGTCTATGTCGGGCCGCGCGGCGGCGTGGCCGTGTATCGCGGTGGCGGCGTCTACCGGGGCGGCTACTATGGCGGGCCGTACCGCGGCGCCTATGTGCGGCGCGGCGTCGGCTACGGCCTCGGCGCCGCCGCAGTGGGGGCGGCCGCGGTCGGCGCCGCGGCGGCCTACGGCGCCTATCCTTACGGCTACGGCTACTACGCGCCGCGGTGCGGCTATTACCCGTATCCGCCCTGCTACTGAGCGCGCGCGGGCCGACGGCGCGGCGCGCGCGGCGGCGTGCCGGGCCGGACGGCGAGGCGGTGAACGGCGCGTTGCCGCCGATCAGGCGTTTCGCCGTTCGGCGCAGGCGCGGCATTAACCCCGGCGTAAAAGTCGGTCGGCCGGTGCGTGGATCGACAGGCGCCGGGTAGGCGGGCCTTCACGCCTCGCGCGTTATCACGTCGACAAGACCGAACAAGAAACGACGGCGCCGGTCCGGCCGTGCTGCGCTTCCATGCAGCGCTCGCCCCGGCCCAGACGCCGCGTGTCGACACGTGCGTCAGTCAGAGGGAGTGCTGTCCATGTCGCGTCGAGAGTCGCATCGAAACGCCATCGTCGTTGCGGCGGGCCTGGCCGCCGGACTCATGAGCCTGGCGACCGCCGCGGAGGCGGGGAGCTACAGCGGCCGCTGCTGGGGCTGCGGCCCGAACTCGGGCGGCTATGCCACGGTCTATTATGCGCCGGGCTTCGCCCCGACCCAGTACCGGCCGGCGCCCGTCTACGCCGTCCCGACCTACTACCCGCCGACCTACTATCCGCCGCTCGCCTATGCACCGCGCGTCGCCCCGGCCTACTACGGCTATTACGCGGGCTGCTGCTTCGCCCGCGAGCCCTATGTCGGCGTTCCGTGGGGCTGGCAGGCCGCCGGTTACGGCTGGTCCTATGGCTGGCGCGATCCCTGGTGGGGCTGGCGCCGCTGGTGACCGGCCTCGGCCGACCCGACCCGACCCGTTCCGACGCGGCCCTGTGTGACGCTGAACCCTGGGCGGCCTCGTGCCCCGGACAAGGCGTGTCAGGCGACAGCCTGACGCGCCGCCGATCCGGGGCCCAGGGGCGGCACGGCATCGCGGCTCTTCTCGCGGCTCGGCAAGGCCTTCGCCTGATCGCCCTGGGTCCCGGTTCGCGGCGCATCGCGCCGCGCCCCGGGACACGATGCGTTGCTGCCGCGCGAACGTCTGCGCAGAGCCGTCCGCAGCTCTACAAACGTGTAAGCCACGCGTCCAAAGCTCTTGTCAGAAAAGCAAAAGGGCCGCTCGGTGACACGAGCGGCCCTTGCTGCCTGCCGGCTGGGGGGCCTGGCGGCAATGACGTGGTGCTGGGGGGAAGGGGGGGCAAGGGGACCAGCAGCTCGTCGACATGATAACGAGCGGCCCCGGGCCTGGTTCCATCGCACCCGCGATTTTTTTTCGCCGATCTCGGATCGCGGCCGGAGCCCTCCGGCCCGGGCTTCCTCAGTCGAACACCGTGTTCCGCTGCGCGCCGACGAGCACGAAGGTCGTGCGCTTCGGCACCTCCTTCAGCCGGGTGGCGCCCATGTAGGTCATGGCCGAGCGCAGGCCGCCCATGATGCCCTGCAGGGTCGCCTTCACCGGGCCGCGATACGTCACCTCGACAGTCTTGCCTTCGGAAGCGCGATAGTCGGCGACGCCGCCGTGGTACCTGTTCATCGCCGTCTCCGACGACATGCCGTAGAACTCCATGCCGACCGCGACGCACTCGCCGTCGCGCAGCTCGTGGCGCACCCGGCCCTCGCACTCGTCGTGGCCGGCCAGCATGCCGCCCAGCATGACGAAGTCGGCGCCGCCGCCGAACGCTTTCGCCACGTCGCCCGGCACCGTGCAGCCGCCGTCCGAGCAGACGTGCCCGCGCAGGCCGTGTGCCGCGTCGGCGCATTCGATCACGGCGGAGAGCTGCGGATAGCCCACCCCGGTGAGGTCGCGGGTCGTGCACACCGAGCCGGAGCCGATGCCGACCTTGACGATGTCGGCGCCGGCCAGGATCAGCGCCTCGGCCATCTCGCCCGTCACGATGGCGCCCGCCATGATGACGGCGTCCTTGTTGTCGTCGCGCACCCGCTTGACGGTCTGCAGGAACTGCTCGCTGTAGCCGTTGGCGACGTCCATGCAGATCTTGGTCACCGGCACCTGGCTGCGGACGAAGGCGAGCTTGTCGAGGTCCTCGCTGGTGATGCCGATCGAGTAGAAGGCGTTCTTCGAGACGTCGGTGCGGAAGAACTCGACCAGCCGCTCGGCCGGATAGTGCTTGTGCAGCGCCACCATGGCGCCGAACGGCGCGAACGCCTCCGCCATGCTGAAGGTGCCGACCGTGTCCATGTTGGCGGCGATCAGCGGGAACCCGGTCCACTCGTGGCCCGTGTGGACGAACCGGAACGTGCGGGAGATGTCCACCTCGGAGCGCGAGTTCAGGGTCGACCGCTTGGGCCGGATCAGGACGTCTTTGAAGTCGAGCTTGGGATCGGTTTCGATGTGCATGGCGAACGGTCCGGCCGGACGACCGGCGGATGGAGTGAACCGGCAGGGATGGAGCCGCGACGGAGCCGTGAGGCCCGCGGCAAACGGGCCACTTTAGCAAAGAATGCTACCGAAATCCGAAGGCCGATCATGCAGCGCGACGAAGCCGCCATGCGACGGGACCATCTTGCGCGCACCCTCACGCGGCCCATGACGGCGGCCGCCGCGCTGCTCGCCGCCTTGCTCGCCGCGGCCGGGGCGACTCACGCGGCCGCGCAGGCTTGCCGACCGGACGACAAGGGCGTGCCGGTGTGCGGGGACGGCCGGGACGCGGTCCGGGTGATCGCCGACACCATCTCGCCGTCCGGCCGCTTCGCCTTCGCCTGGGGCGGCCCCGACGGCATCCTGGTCGAGCAGGGCGATCCCGACACGGTGCGCACCGTGCTGGTGCGGCTCGCCGACGGCGCGACGCTCGCGACCCTCGGTGGGCAGTACTGGGAGACGCAGAAGTGGCGCGCCAACCGCGAGGAGCTCTTGGCCGTGTGGGCGCCGGGCGAGCGCGGCGTCGTCGAGATCGCCAACAATCGCTGGGCCACCTATTCGCTCGCCTGGCACACGCTCGCGGCGGACGGCGCGAGCCGCCGGCTCGATCTCCTGAAGCTCGTCGAGGGGGCCGCGCGGAACAAGCTGCGGCCCGGCAAGGGGCGCAGCCGCGACGAGTTCAGCTTCCACGTCTCCGGCGATCCGGTGAACCCGAAGCCGATCCGCATCGACGCGCGCGGCCGCCTGCGCTTCGTGTCGAGCCTCTTCATCATGAAGACCGACATCGCGGTCGACTTCGACACCGTGGTGGAGCTGAAGGATCGCGGCGGCGTGCCGCAGGCCGAGATCGTGAGCCTGCGACGCCGGCCCCGATAGGCTGCGCGCGAGGCGGTGCGCCGCAACGTCGCTTGCTGCGCCGCACAGCATCGCACCTCCCAGTGTGACACGCCTGACCGGCGCGTCGGTGCTGCACCGCACAGCCGGTGTGGTCGATCGCGCCGCCCGGCGGCCGGCGCGCACGCCCATAATCAAACCCGATAGCCTTTCGAAAATTCCGTATTGGACCTCCCACCAGCGAAGCACCTAGCGTGCTGCCAGACGCGAACCTTCCGACGGCCTCGTCCCGGTCCCCGATCGTGTCAGCCGCCTCGCGGCATCGGGCATCGCGCTTCTCGGACGACGGCACGCGCCGACCCCCGGCCTCTCGTTTCTGCGGCCCGTGCCGTTCCTCCGACGACGATCAAGCCTCGTCGCGTCCCAGAAACCGACAGACGGCGACCGCCACGGGCGGCGCCGCATCATCCGACGGAGGACGACCAGTGCGATCGACACCACCATCGACCGTCGCCCGGGCCTTTGCGGCCTTGGCCTGTGGAGCCGTACTCATGACGACGCTGTCCGGGCCGGCGTCCGCCGCCGAAGGCCCGTTCTTCCAGCTCACCTCGACCGCCTTCGCCGACAACGGGCTGCTCGCCAAGAAGCACGCCGGCCGCAACCCCGCCAATCCCAACTGCGTCGGCGACAACGTCTCGCCGCCGCTCGCCTGGTCGAACCCGCCCGCCGGCACCCGCAGCTACGCGCTCGTCGTCCACGACCAGGAGGGCCGCAACGGCCTCGGCGTCGTGCACTGGCTCGCCTACGGGATCGACGCGGCCGTCACGGCGCTGCCGGAGGGGGCCGGCGACGGCTCGTTCAAAGGCCTCGTGGGCGGCAAGAACATTCTGGGCCAGGGCAGCTATTTCGGTCCCTGTCCGCCCAAGACACACGGGCCGCACCACTACGTCTTCACGATCATCGCGACCGACCTCGCTCCCGACGCACTCGCGCCCGGCCTGACCATGCCGCAGCTCCTCGAGGCGATCGGATCCCACGCAAAGGGCGCCGCCGGCCTGATCGGCCGGTTCGGCCACTGACCGTCGCCCAGGCCAACCGAGAGGGACCACACGCATGACCACCCGCCGCCATGCCCTTCGTGCCACGCTCGCGCTCGCGGCCGGCCTCGCCGTCGTCGGCGTCCCGGCCGCCTCGCAGGCGCAGGACTCCGCCAAGCCGGACTATCCCAAGCAGGTGATCAAGCTCGTCGTGCCGACGCCGCCCGGCGGCATGGCCGACCTGCTCGGGCGCGTCATCGCCCAGAAGATCCAGGAGAACACCAAGGCGACCGTGATCGTCGAGAACAAGACCGGCGCGGCCGGCCTGATCGCCGCCGACATGGTCGCGAAGTCGCCGCCCGACGGTTACACGATCTTCCTCACCTATCACGCGACCGCGTCGATCCTGCATCTGATCACCGCGAAGATGAGCTACGACCCGGTCAAGGACTTCGTCCCGATCACCTACGTGGCGATCGCGCCGAACGTGCTGATCATCAATCCCGACATCCCGGCCAAGACCGTCCAGGAGCTGGTCGCCTACGGCAAGGCCAATCCGGGCAAGTTGTCCTTCGCGTCGCAGGGCAAGGGCACCACGGGCCATCTGGGCGGCGAGATGTTCAAGCAGGCGACCGGGATCGAGATGACACACGTGCCGTATCGCGGCGCCGCCCCGGCCCTGCAGGACGTGATCGGCGGCCAGGTCTCGATGATGTTCGACATCGTGCCGCTCGCCCGCGAGCACGTCAGGTCCGGCAAGGTGCGGGCGCTCGCCGTCACCTCGCCCGAGCGCGTCGCTGCGCTGCCCGATGTTCCGACCACCACGGAGGCGGGCATCCCGCAGGTGCAGGGCGGCGCCTGGTGGGGCCTCGTCGCGCCCGCCG
The DNA here is from genome assembly GCF_046000175.1 of Rhodoplanes sp. SY1. Lineage (NCBI taxonomy): Bacteria > Pseudomonadati > Pseudomonadota > Alphaproteobacteria > Hyphomicrobiales > Nitrobacteraceae > Rhodoplanes > Rhodoplanes sp. SY1. The sequence goes on along the minus strand of NZ_JBEOMB010000052.1, from coordinate 46,513 downwards.
GGACGCCCAAGCCGATCGTCGACTGGCTCAACGCCGAGACCCGCAAGGCCTTCGAGTCGAAGGAGGTGCGCGACCGGCTGACCGAGCAGGGCCTGACCTTCTTCCTCGGCTCGCCCGAGCAACTCGCCGAGCACCAGAAGAAGGAGACCGAGCGCTGGGGCGCCGTCATCGAGAAGGCCGGAATCAAGCCGGAGTGACGCTTCCGCCCCTCCGCGTGCCCCGGACAAGGTGCATCAGGCCGCAGGCCTGATGCGCCGCAGGGCCGGGGCCCAGGGGCGGCACGGCAACTCGTCTCGGCGGCGCGCCGCTCTGTCGCCCTGGGTCCCGGCTCGCGGTGCGTTGCACCGCGTCCGGGACACGAGACCGCTCGCTCACGCGATCGTGATCGTGGTGTCGCCACGTGACTCGCCGCTCCGCGCTAAGGTGACGACGCCGCTCCGCGCCCCCGTTGCTGCGGAGACGTGTTTTTCCCGGTCCGTGTCGAGGAGCAATCGATGAGCCAGCCTCTGCTGAGGCCGCGCGTCGCGACGCGGCCGAAGACGCAGCGCCCGCCGCTCCACAAGGTGATCCTGCTCAACGACGACTACACGCCGCGCGAGTTCGTCGTCGAGGTGCTGAAGGCGGTGTTCCGGATGAACGAGAGCCAGGCGCTCGCCGTGATGATGACGGCGCACCGCAAGAACGCCTGCGTGGTCGCCGTGTTCGCCCGCGACGTCGCCGAGACCAAGGCGACCGAGGCGACCGAGCTCGGCAAGGCGAACGGCTTTCCGTTGTTCTTCACCACCGAGCCGGAGACCTGACCTCCGCGCCAGGGCTTGCCGGACCTCGGACGCGGCCGGCACGTCGCCCGGTCGGGTCATGGCGTCCCGCCGCGCGTCGCCCTAGCATTCGGCCGATGCCGTCATGTCAACCCGCATGCGGCGCAGGGACAAACGCCGGTGGATCCACTCAGCATCCGCGTCGATCGCACCAACCGCATCGTCGCGGTGGGCGGGCCATGGGACGAGATCGCCCTCGTCAACGGCGGCGACGCCGCGATCGTCGAACGGGTGCTCGGCACCGGGCTTCTCGATCACGTCCATGGCGATCCGGCCCGCATGCTGGTCCTGACCGTGCTCGATCGGGTGCGCCGCTTCGGCGCGCCGCGCAGCGTGCCGTATCGCTGCGACACGCCGGGCCTCAAGCGGTGGATGGAGATGACGCTGACGCCGGCTCCCGACGGAACCGTCACGTTCGAGCACCGGCTCCTGCGCAGCGAGCCGATGCAGCGGCCGGTGCGCTTCGCGCTGGCCCGGCCGGGGACGGCGCGCGGTCCGGCGATCATCCGCTGCAGCTCGTGCAATCGCGTGCGCGACGCCTCCGGCTGGCACGAGCCCGATGCCGTCCGGTTCTCGGCCGAGGCGGCCGGCACGCCAACCGGCAGCGCGGAGACCGGCACTCCGCCGGGCCCGGACGCGCCGATCCTGGTCGGCTACGGCGTCTGCGACGCCTGCCGGGCGCGCATCGAGCGCCTGCTGGCCGGATAGGACGGCGGGACACGCGCCGACGTGGCCGGACGACAGCGGGCGCAAAGTCCCGGGCGAAAGTCGCACGCGCCGGAAACAGGTCAGATGTCGGCGCGTACCAATGCGCTGATGTCGCAGCGAGAAACCGGCAAAATGGCTGCGTCCACCGTCCCTGTTGCGGCCGGTTGTCATCCGGCGCGTGCTGTCGGATCAACGCGCGGGCCGGGGCCGGGTTTCGCCGGAAAAATCCGGGATGCGAGCCGGTCCGCTTCGGGCTAGGGTCGCGCCCCCTGCGGCTCCCGGCGCCGGCGCGCCGGGACGTTCCGCGCCCGCGGCCGGCCGTCGGGTCGGCCGTCCTGCAAGGAGACGGCATGCACGCCTCGACCCGCCGAACCATCCTGTCGGCCGTCACCGGCCTCGCCGCATCCGCGGCCTTCATCGGCTTCGTCCGCCCCGCCACCGCTCAGACCGGAAAACCCATGACCACCGCCTCGGGCCTCACCATCACGGACACCACGGTCGGCACCGGCGCCACGCCGGAACGCGGCCAGACCTGCGTCATGCACTACACCGGCTGGCTGTTCGAGAACGGCGGCAAGGGCAAGAAATTCGACTCCTCGGTCGACCGCGGCCAGCCCTTCTCGTTCCCGCTCGGCATGGGCCGGGTGATCAAGGGCTGGGACGAGGGCGTCGCCACCATGAAGGTCGGCGGCAAGCGCACCCTGGTGATCCCGCCCGAGCTCGGCTACGGCGCCCGCGGCGCCGGCGGCGTCATCCCGCCCAACGCCACCCTGATCTTCGACGTCGAGCTCTTGGACGTGAAGTAGGGCGGGGCGCCGCACTCGTTCCGTCGTTCGGCGGAGCCGGTTCGCAGAGCCGGCCGAGCCGGGCAGGGCCGCGGCGCCCGCCGAGCCGCGGCCCGGCGCCTGCCGAGCCGGAGCTCCCAGCCGAGCCGGCCCGCCTCTTCCCCCTCCCCCGCGTGCGGGGGAGGGTCGGGGGGGGGGGGGGGGGGGGCAAGCGCCACGGCAGGGCGCGGCGAGCACACGCTGCTCGTTTTTCAGAGCCGACGAAGCATTGCGACCAGGGGGCGTTCCCCGCCCGAAGTGTGTCCTCGCCGGCGCGGACGACAGCCCCCGACCGCGGATTTGGTCCACGCGGACCGAGCGCCGGTGCGCCACCTGGGCTCACTTCAATTCACAAATCTTCGTGGTAGTGTCGCCGGTAGGGCGACCGGTAGTTGCGGCCGCGGCCGAGGTCATCGCCGCGCCGGTCTCCTCGCGCGCCATTCAGGAGTGTTGTCCAGGAGATCGCAATGTCTGCTCTTGCCACCGCCAAGAAATCGGTCCCGGAGCCGGTCAAGGTCCTACTGCGACCCGCCTACATTGCCGCGCGAAAGAGTCTCGGCTATGCGGGGCCCGCGCCGGTGGCCGCACCGGAACCGGCCCCGTACCCTTGGGCGCACATCAAGTACGAGCCGGATACGGTGGCCGACGAGGTCTATCACCGCCAATACTCTGTAGACGCCATCGAGAACCGACGATTCTATAACATCGGGTCCGGCACCTTCTCCCACAAATACTGGACCAATATAGACTTGGCGTCGGACTGGTACGCCGGCCAGCAGCAGGGCACCACGTTCATCAATTACGACCTGTTCAGCTACGGTCCGATCCCCGTGGAGGACGGCAAGGCCGAAGCCGTCTACACGAGCCACACGGTCGAGCATGTCGACGACAGGGCCTGCGCCAACATGTTCAAGGAAGCGTACCGCATGCTGAAGCCGGGGGGGTATTTCCGGATGACCACCCCGAACATCGAGTTGGACCTGGCGGCGTGGCGGCGTGGCGACCGAGACTACTTCTATCACATCGACCTCTACAGCCATCCGGACATCATCAAGGGAAACCGCCTCAATCCTGCGATGCCTTTCGACAAGGCGTCGTTGGAACAAATCACGTTGTTTGTGTTCGCGAGCCACGTGTCACAGATCTCGCCCGACAATGGGAAGACCAAGGTGACCGACGAGGAGTTTCGCAACGCCTTCGCGACGATGGGCGACGAAGCCGCGCTAGACCACTTTTCGAAGCTCTGCACCATCGACGATCAGCGGGCTACGCCGGGTCACCACATGAACTGGTGGACCTTCAAAAAGGCGGAGCGGATGCTGCGCGCGGCGGGATTCAAGACGATCTACCAAAGCGGATTTGGTCAGAGCCATTGCGCCGCCATGCGCGACATCGTCCTGTTCGACAAGCAGGATCCGAAGATGTCGCTCTACGTCGAGGCGGTGAAGTAGCACGCTCGCACGGGATTTGCGCGTTGCCCGGGCGGAGCGCTGCAACGTCCGCGGCAGGCGGTGCCTGAGGCCAATCCCCGGCCGCCGCGCACGGCCGCGCCCTCGCTCTCGGGGCTCGTTTCGCTCGACCCGGGCTACGGCCTCTACGGCCCGGCCTCGACCGGAGCCCGGCTTGACCCGCACCTATCGTCTGCTCGGCGCCGACCGAAAGCTCTACGACAGCGCCAGCAAGGGGACGCTCGGCGGCAATCGTCGGCTGCGGATTTATGGACGGCTAGACTGTCCGAACGCGCTGCGCTGGATCGCCAACGGCTTCTACGTGAAGAACCGCGTGTTCTTCGCCGACGCCGCGACCGCGGTCGCGGCCGGCTATCGGCCCTGCGCGATCTGCCTGCGGGCCGACTGGCTGCGGTTCAAGGCGGGCGAGACGCCGGGGCGAGGGTCGCCCGCTAAGCAGCCCTAAACGTTACCGCGAAGAAGTGTCTGCGCTCACGCTTGGATTGCTGTACGGTTTCCCGTCAGTACCGACGGCGTTCACACCCGCCTTGCTGGCCGGTTCGAGGGTGGAGCGGCGATCTCGATCGGCGTGCCCTTGTGGCGGCCGGCCCGGCGAACCTTCGGTGTCGACCATGAACGTGCAAAAGCGCGCGTCCCATCTCGCCGTTCTGATCGATGCCGACAACATCTCGGCCCGGCTCGCCGACGGCGTGTTCGCGGCGATCGCCGAGATCGGCGACACCCGCGTGCGACGCGTCTACGGCGACTTTTCGAACGGCTGCGCCAAAGCCTGGGCCGAGATGGCCGCGAAGCACGCCATCGTGCCGCATCATCAGTTCGCCAGCGCGGGCGGCAAGAACGGCTCGGACATCGGCCTGGTGGTCGACGCGATGGATCTGCTGCACACCGGCACGTTCGATGGCTTCTGCCTGGTGTCCTCGGACAGCGACTTCACCCGGCTGGTCTCGCGCATTCGCGAGCAGGGCATCGACGTCTTCGGCTTCGGCGAGCAGAAGACGCCGGACAGCTACCGCCGGGCCTGCTGCCGGTTCGTCTGCGTGGACGATCTCGTCCCGGTCGCGCCGTCCGCCGCGCCGCCGGACCCGCAGCCCGCCGCGGCGCGGCCGCCGGACCTGCAGCCGCCGAGCCGGGCCGCCGCGATCATCAAGAGCGTGGTCGAAGGGATGCAGACCCGGGACGGCTGGGTCTATCTGAGCGAGCTCGGACACCGGCTCTCCAAGACGTCGCCTGGCTTAATTCCAGGCCGTTTCGGGTTCGCAAAGCTGAGCGCGTTGGTCCGCGCGACGGCGCCGTTCGGCATCGAGATGTCGAGGACGCCGCCGTTCCGGATCAGACTCGCGCCGCCCGCGGCACAAAGCCGGCCGCGACGCGCCGGCGTAGCCCGGCTGCGATCGAAACGAGCGTAGCCCGGACGGAGCGCAGCGAGGTCAAGGGACGGGCGGTTCCGACGGACTTCAGCCGCGACGCCGCTCCCCGGTTTCGCTTCGTTCAACCGGGGCTACGGCACTGCGCCTACGGCCCCTGGATCCGCGCCTTCGCGAACAGGCGCCAGAACAGCGGCGCCAGGGCGGCGAGGAGCAGGAGGAGGGCGGCCGTGGTGCCGGCCGAGAGATCGCCGCGCCGGGCGCTGTCGACGACGGCCCATGCCAGGACGGCCCAGAGGAGGGCCAGGACCAGGAGCGTGTTGCGCTTGCGCATCCGCATGGCGTCCCTCCGTTGGCTCGTGTCTTCGAGTCTATCCGATCGCGCGTCCGTTCGGCCGGCTCGCCGGCTCGTCGTGACCTAGCCGGTCATGAGCTTCCCGGTCGTGAGCATTCCGGTCATGAGCTTGCCGGTCGAAAGGGGACCGGTCGCGACTCGGCCGAGTCGTGATCGCCGCATCGGCGGAGCCTAGCGCGGCGGCCGCGCGGCGTCATCCCGGGTGACTTCGTCCCGGGCGACTGCGTCGCAGCGCCACCACGGCCAGCGACAGGGTGACGGCCCACAGAAAAACCCAGATGCTCGACGGGTCGACCTCGCCGCGCGCGTCGAGCGGGGCGATCGCCCAGCCCGTCACGGACGCGACCGCGGTGCGCACGGCGTCGACGATCACCCAGGCGAGGAGACCCCGCTGCAGCAGCACCAGCGGGGCGGGCGCCGACGCCAGCAGCCGCGACCAGGTATCGTCGTCGTCTTGTCCGCCGCGCACGCCGGTCCGCCGCTGCACGGCCGGCCAGTGGACCGCGATCGCGGCCAGCATGGCCGGAAACAGCGCGAGGCGCACCACGAGCGTCAACGCTCCGTTGGACGGGAGCGGCGTGCCGGCGAGCGCCATCCCGGCCAGCACGGCGCTGGCGACGAGGCCGAGCGTGGCCGTGACGGTGAGCAGGACGAGGGCGGCGCGCATCGCGGGTCGGTGTCGGTTCGGCCGGCTGCGACATGCGCCGGTCCGCCGAGTGGTCGCGGTGCGGCGGCACCGGGTTCACACCGATCCATGCACCGCGTCGCTGCTCCTGCCGGCCGATCCCGTGTCCGTTCAGCCCCTGTCGGCCCCGCTCCTGTCCGCCCACGTCTCGGTGAGGAGATCGCGAAATCGCGCCGCGGCCGGCGCCAGCGGGCTGCCGCGGCGCGCCACGAGACCGATGGTCCGGGTGACGCGCGGCGTGATCGGCCGCGTCACGATGATCGGGTGGTCGCCCTGCGGGGTGGCGAGGCGCGGCAGCACCGAGACGCCGAGTCCCGCCTCGACCAGGCCGAGCGAGGTGGAGAGATGCGTCACCTCGTAGAAGCAGCGCATGCGCACCTCGGCACGGCCGAGCGCGGTCTCGAGCAGCACGCGGTTGCCGCTCTCGCGTCCGACCGTGACGAGGCGGTACGGCTCGAGATCGGCCCAGTCGACGTTTTCACGCGAAGCGAGCGGGTGATCCCGCCGGCAGGCGAGCACGAACGGGTCCTCCAGCAGCGGCGCGAAGGACAGCGCCGCATCGGAGGCGCCGAGAAAGTTGACGCCGAAATCCGCCTCGCCGCGCGACACCGCCTCGAGCCCGGCCGTCGCCGAGAGGTCGAGGATGCGGAAGCGCACCTCGGGATACAGCTCGGCGAAGCGGGCGATGACGGCGGGCAGAAAGTAGAAGGCCGCCGTCGGCACGCAGGCGAGCGTGACGGGGGTGTCGCGGCCGCCGGCGTCCCGCAGGCCGAACAGCGAGGCGTCGAGCTCCTCCAGCAGCCGCTGCAGCCGCGGCACCAGCTCGCGCCCGAAGGCGGTGAGAGCGACCCGGCGGGTCGTGCGCTCGAGCAGCGCCGCCCCGACCATCGCCTCCAGGCGCTGGATGCGCCGGCTCAGCGCCGGCTGCGAGACATGGAGCGCATCGGCCGCCGCATGGAAGCTGCCGTGCTCCGCCACCGCCAGGAAAGCCCTGAGATCCATGGCTTCGAAATTCTTGTTCATGACGCATCAATAGCGCCGACCTTTGCATTTTACAAACTTTGGGCAACTTGGCATGACAAGCGCCACCTGCCATACGGACCTCGCACGCCATGTCGACTCCCGCCGGCTCGTTGAAAATTCCCTGTGTGCTGATGCGCGGCGGCACGTCGCGCGGGCCTTACTTCCTCGCCTCCGATCTGCCGGCCGATCCTGCGGCGCGCGACCGCGTGCTGATCGCCGCCATGGGCTCGCCGCACGCGCTCCAGGTCGACGGCATCGGCGGCGGCCACGCGCTGACCAGCAAGGTGGCCATCGTGTCGCGCTCGGCGCGCGCCGACGCCGACGTCGACTATCTGTTCGCGCAGGTCGCGATCGACCGCGCCTTCGTCGACACCAGCCCGAACTGCGGCAACATGCTGTCCGGCGTCGGGCCGTTCGCGATCGAGAGCGGGCTCGTCGCGGCGCAGGACGGCGAGACGACGGTGCGCATCTTCAACCGCAACACCAAGGCGCTGGTCGAGGCGACGATCCGCACGCCGGGCGGCGTCGTGCAGTACGACGGCGAGGCGGCGATCGACGGCGTACCCGGCACGGCGGCGCCGATCCGGCTCGTCTTCCTCGACGCGGTCGGCTCGAAGACGTCCGGCCTGTTCCCGACTGGGCAGACCAGCGAGATGATCGACGGCGTGCGCGTCACGCTCGCCGACTACGCGATGCCGATGATGCTGGCGGCGGCCGCCGATCTCGGCATCGCCGGCGACGAGACGGCCGAGGCGCTGGACGCCGACGCGGCGCTGCTCGCCCGCATCCAGGCGCTGCGGCTCGAGGCGGGCCGGCGCATGGGGCTCGGCGACGTCTCGAAGCTCGTCATCCCGAAGGTCGGGCTCCTGTCGGCGCCGCGCCGCGGCGGCACCATCACGTCGCGCTACTTCGTGCCGGACCGCTGCCACAAGAGCCATGCCGTCACCGGCGCGCTGTGCGTCGCCGTCGCGTCGCGCTCGCCCGGCACGGTGGCGTTCGATCTCGCCGCGCCGCCGGCGTCGGAGGCGACCCGCGGCGCCGTCGCGATCGAGCATCCGAGCGGGCGCATCGACATCGACCTCCGCTTCGCGGCCGACGGCCGCGTCGCCCGTGCCGGGGTGATCCGCACGGCGCGCCGCATCTTCGAGGGCAATCTGCTGGTGCCGGCGGCGACGCTCGCCGCCTGATCCAGCTTTCCACACGAGGCATGCCTGGTCGTCTCGAGACGAGCCAGACCGTGAAGACCGAAAATACGATCAGTCCGTCGAACAGACGCACGATATCCGGGAGAGAGACCATGATGGACCGCCGCCAGCTCTGTGCCGGCCTGCTCGCCGCCCCCTTCGCCGCCGCCGCGCCTTCGATCCTGCGCGCGCAGAATTTTCCGGCGCGGCCGATCCGCCTCGTCGTGCCCTACGCGGCCGGCGGCGGCACCGACGCGCTCGCCCGCGTGGTGGCGCAGGCGATGGCCGAGAAGGCCGGCTGGTCCGTGGTGGTGGAGAACATCACGGGCGCCGGCGGCAATCTCGCGACCCAGAACGTCGCCTCGGCGCCGCCCGACGGCTACACGTTGCTGCAGGCCAACCAGGGGCCGATGGCCGTCAACCCGCACATCTTCAAGAACCTGAAGGTGAACCCCCTGACCGCCTTCGATCCGATCACGCTGATCGCCGCGGCGCCGCTGGTCGTCGTGGTGCCGCCGAAGTCGGAGTTCACAGACATCAAGCAGCTCATCGCCTACGCGAAGGCCAATCCGGGCAAGCTCACCTACGGCTCGGCCGGCAACGGCTCGGCGAGCCATCTCGCCACCGTGCTGCTCAACGTGGTCGCCAAGATCGAGACCATCCACGTGCCCTACAAGGGGGCCGGTCCGGCGCTGAACGATCTGCTCGGCATGCAGACCCAGTTCATGGTGACGACGATTCCCTCGGTGCTCGGCATGATCGAGGGCAAGCTCCTGCGCCCGCTCGCCGTCACCTCGAAGGATCCCGTCACGGTGCTGCCCGGCGTGCCGACCGTCGCCGAGAGCGGCTGGCCCGACTACGAGTCGACCGCCTGGTACGGCTTCGTGGTGCCCGCCGGCACGCCCAAGGACGTGATCGAGACGCTGCGCAAGACGACCGTCGAGGCGATCAACACGCCGCTCGTCAAGCAACGCCTGGAAGGCGAGGGCGCCCGCCCGGTCGGCAACACCCCGGCCGAGTTCGCCGAATTCATGAAGAAGGACTCGGCGCGCTGGGCCGAGATCGCCAAGACCGGCGTCATCACCCTGAACAACTGAGACCGGCCCACGGGACGCGCGCGCCGCCTCACCCCCGTGCCGGCGCGAACGACGACGGGCGGACCCACCGGTCCGCCCGTCGTTCGTTCTCGCGCTGCGAGCCGGCCGGCCGGCGGCGTCAGGTCGCCGGCTTCTTCTTGAGGAGCCCGCCGACTTGAACTTGTCGAACAGGTAGCCGAGCACGCCGAACACGAACATCACGATCACGTCGTAGAAGCTGTTCTGCAGCGAGTAGGTGCCGACCAGGCCGAGCGCCATGATCAGCGGGCCGAGCAGCGGTTAGGGCAGCTTGAGGATGTGCCCGAACTGGCGGGTGACGAAGCGGCCGCCGACGAACAGCAGCAGCGCCGAGAACACCAGCGCCAGGAACACGGTGTTGAGCAGCACCGGCTGGTCGCGCAGCAGAAGCGGTCCCGGCCGCAGCCCGATGATGATGAAGGCCGCCATGATGACGGCGGTGACCGGGCTGCCCGGGATGCCGAGCACCATGGTGGGCACCAGCGCGCCGCCGACGCCGGCGTTGTTGGAGGTGCGCCACCGGCAGCGGGTTGAACACCTCGCCGAGCGCCTGAATGAAGACGTCCCTGGTCGGCTCCCCGGATCAGTAGATCAGATCGCTCAGCTCGCGCAGCTCGCCCACGCCGCGCGGCAGCGGGACCCCGAACAGCACGCCGAAGACGCGGGGCGACCGTCCCGACGATCAGCATGCTGATCGCGTTCGCCGCGTTCTCGAGGACAGACTCGGCACGCCGCGCCGAGATCGCCGCGGCGCCGTCGTCGCCCTCGACTACCGGGCACGATCACGACGGGCGGGTCCTCGTCGCTCCCGGCCCGTCGTGGCGTTTCGCGCGGGTCGTGGCGGTTCGCGCGGGTCGTGGCGGTTCGCGCTCTTGGCCGGCATCCCGGTCCGTGTCACCATCGCACCGAGCAACCGCTGGGAGGTGAGCATGCGTGCCGGAACGCCGGGTGCGGCCCTCGTCGCCGCCGTTCTGATCGGGCTGTGGTGGGCCCCGGGTTCCGCCCGGGGGGCGGGGCTCGACTGCCCCGCGGTCGGCCCCGGCGGTGTGCCGCCGCTCGCCATCGAGGACACCCAGATCGGCCGCCTCACCAGCGGCAACGCCGCCGATCTCGCCGCCGAGGTGGGCGGGCTCGTCGCGCGGGCCAAGGCGGCGACCCCGTCGGCCTCCGACGACCTGATCGGCGACATGCTGATCGGCGCCTATTGCCCGATCGTCGCCCGCACGAGCGCGACGCCGGCGCAGCGGTGGCGGCTGATGCGGCAGTTCGACCGCGCCGTCTACCGGGCGCTCGGCGCTGCCGCCTTGCCGCAGGGGGCCGAGATCCTCGCCGACGTGCCACTCCCGCCCGCCGTCTACGACCGGCTGCGCCGCCAGGCCGAGACGGCCGGCCAGCCGCCCGCAGCCTTCATGGCGACGATTCTGTCGCGCGCCGCCGGCCCCTGAGGCGGCGGCGCGCCATAGGAATGCCGCGAGCGCGTCGCAGATCCGGGCGATCGGGGAGGGGATGGCGATGATCCGCGTCACGGGTGTTCGCGCGCGCGTGCTGGCCGTGGCGATCGCCGCCGCGTGCGCCGCCGGTACCGCGCCGGTGCACGCGCTCGCCCAGGACGGCCGGCCGTCCAGGGCGGCCGACGACGCGCGTCGCCCCGACCAACAGCGGCCGCCGGAGACCGACAAGAAGCCGCTGCCCGCCAAGGCCACCAAGGAGCTGCCGCCGGCGCTCCTCGCGCTGCTTCGGGAAAAGCGGATGCCGAAGCAGTCCCCGATCGTGCTGCGCGTCTTCAAGGAGGAGGCCGAGCTCGAGGTGTGGAAGCAGGACGCGAGCGGCCGCTTCCAGCACCTGAAGACCTATCCGATCTGCCGGTGGTCGGGCGATCTCGGGCCGAAGCATGTCGAGGGCGACCGCCAGTCGCCGGAGGGATTCTACACCGTCACGCCGGCGCTGATGAACCCGCACTCGGCCTTCCATCTCTCGATCAACACCGGCTACCCGAACGCGTTCGACCGCGCCAACGGGCGCACCGGCAGCCTCCTGATGATCCACGGCGACTGCGCCTCGGCCGGCTGCTACGCCATGACCGACGGTCAGATCGAGGAGATCTGGGGGCTCGCCCGCGACGCGCTCGCCGGCCGGCCGTGGTTCCAGGTCCAGGCCTATCCATTCCGCCTGTCGCCCGCGAACCTGGCACGCCATCGCGACAGCCCGAACCTGCCGTTCTGGACGATGCTGAAGATCGGACATGATCACTTCGAGACGTCGCGGCGAGAGCCGAAGGTCGACGTCTGCGAGCGCCGCTACGTGTTCGACGCGAAACCGCTGCCGAACGCCTCGACCCCTTTCGTGTTCGATCCGGTGGGGAAATGCCCGCCGTACGGGGTCGACCCGAAGATCGCCGGCCCGGCGCAGGAGAAGCAGCGCGCCGACGCGGCCGAGACGGCGCGCCTCGTCGCCCAGCTCGTCGCTGAGGGCGTGCCGGCCGCGCCGATCTACACGGGCCTCGACGGCGGCATGCACGACAGCTTCCGCGCCCGCTTCTTCCGCGTGGTGATCCCGCTCGCCAAGGTGATGCCCTACGCCTCGCACCTGCCGACCCTGCCGCCGATTCCGTGGGTCGACAACGACGGGTCGCTCGCGACCAAATGGTTCGGCACGGCGTTCTGAGCGGAGAGGGCCGGGGGCCAGCCGCCGACGCCGCAGTTCGTAGCCCGGGCGGAGCGCAGCGACGGCCGGAACGGGCCGCGCCGCCGTGGCCGTAGGGCGCAATAGCGCAGCGTATTGCGCCGAAACAGCCTCGCCGTGGAACGCCGCACGGCGGCGGAATACGCTCCGCTATTCCGCCCTACGAGGATAGGATTCGGGCGGCGCTCGCTTTTCTCGGAGGAGGCCGGGCACAGGTCATGGGCACGCCCCGGGCGCCACGCGCGTCGCGGGACGGAGAAGCCGTGCCGTGAGGGAGCCTCGTAGCCCGCATGGAGCGCAGCGGAATGCGGGACCGCCGGCGCGGGCCACATCGCGGTTCATCCCTGCAATCCGATCTTGCAATCCATCCCCCGCATTCCGCTGCGCTCCATGCGGGCTACGGGCCTGCGGCGTTGACCGCCCGGACGCGGGGCGCCATGGTCCGCGCGCCATGACCATGCCCGTCACATTCGCTCCCTCGCCCGTCGTCGCCGTCGGCCCGTCCCAAAACCCTGTCCGATTCGGCAACGCGCTGCCGCTGGCGCTGATCGCCGGCCCCTGCCAGATGGAGAGCCGCGCCCACGCGCTGGAGACCGCGGCGGCCGTGAAGGAGATCGCCGCAAAAGCCGGGATCGCCGTGGTGTTCAAGGCCTCGTTCGACAAGGCGAACCGCACCAGCCTGAGCGGCGCCCGCGGGGTCGGGCTCGACGCGGCGCTGCCCGTGTTCGCCGAGATCCGCGAGACGCTGGGGATGCCCGTCCTCACCGACGTGCACGACGCCGGCCAGTGCGCGCCGGTCGCCGAGGTGGTCGACATCCTGCAGATCCCGGCGTTCCTGTGCCGGCAGACCGACCTGCTGGTCGCCGCCGCGCGGACCGGCCGCATCGTCAACGTCAAGAAGGGCCAGTTCCTCGCCCCATGGGACATGGCGAACGTCGTCGCCAAGGTGACGGGGGCCGGCAATGCGAACGTGCTGGTGACCGAGCGCGGCGCCTCGTTCGGCTACAACACGCTGGTCTCCGACATGCGGGCGCTGCCGATCCTGGCCCGCACCGGGGCGCCCGTGATCTTCGACGCCACCCATTCGGTGCAGCAGCCGGGCGGGCAGGGGACGTCGTCGGGGGGAGATCGCGCCTTCGTGCCGGTGCTGGCGCGCGCCGCCGTGGCGGTCGGGGTCGCCGGCGTGTTCATCGAGACGCATCCGGACCCGGACCGGGCGCCCTCCGACGGCCCCAATATGGTGCCGCTCGCCGACCTCGAGGCGCTGCTGCGCCGCCTCGTGGCCTTCGACCGGCTCACCAAAGAGCCCCTCGCCGAACCGGGTGATTGAACCCGCGGGCGCGGCGTCGCAACCTAGTGGGGACACGGGGGAGACGCCATGCTGCTGCAATCGCTCGCCGGGCTGCCGGCCTTTCTGGCCTATCTGTGCACGGCGCTGGTCGCCTCGGTCCTCTACCTGCTGATCTACACGCGGGTGACGCATCACGACGAGTTCGTGCTGATCGCCAAGAACGTGCCGGGTGCCGCCGTGTCGCTCGGGCTGGCGCTGCTCGGCTTCGCCCTGCCGGTGGCGAGCGCCATCGCGCACGCCGCCTCGATCCTCGACTGTGCCGTGTGGAGCCTGATCGCGCTCGCCGTCCAGATCGGCGTGTACTTCCTGGTGCGCATCCCGGTGCCGGATTTGTCGAACCGCATCGCCGCGGGCGAGCTCGCGCCGGCGATCTGGCTCGGCCTCGCCTCGCTCTCCGCCGGCGCGCTCAACGCCGCCTCGATGTCCTACTGAGCGCGGGCCGAAAGGGCCGAGGCCATGAAACGCTCCACCCAGGTCGGGCTGGTGCTGATGTCGGCGCTCGGCGTCGGCGGCACCGCCTACATGCTGATGCCGGGCCGCGACTGCCGGCCGCCGGACACGCCGGAGCAGGCGGCCCTGCACGCACCACTGACGCCCGGCGGCGCCGCCGCGGTCCCGGCCCAACAGCAAAACTGCGCCCCGCGCGGCTCCTCCGGCTCGTCGGGCTCCGGACGCTGGAGCAGCAGCGGCTCGTCCTGGTGGCACGGCTCGTCATCGTCGTCGTCGAGCACCACCGGGCCGGTGGTCGCCAAGGCGGCGAGCGGCACGGCGTCCTCGGCCGGCTCCTCGTCGTCGGGCATTGGCGCGACGCTGCGCAGCGGGTTCGGCTCGTTCGGTCGTGCCATGTCGTCGGGAGGCTGAGCGTGCAGCGCATCGCCTGCCCGGAGCGCGACGACTGGCGCGAGACCGCCGACACGCACGGCTTCGCGTTCCACACCATCGACGGCGCGCCCTACTGGGACGAGACCGCCTATTACGGCTTCACGCTCGAGCAGATCGAGCGCGACATCGAGGCGCCGACCGCCGAGCTCGACGCGATGTGCCGCGAGCTGGTCGCCCGCGCGGTCGGCGACGAGCGCATCCTGAAGCTCCTGAAGATTCCCGAGGCCTATTGGACCTACATCGCGGCGAGCTTCAAGCGCGGCGACCCCTCGCTCTATGGCCGCTTCGACCTCTGCTACGACGGCACCGGCCCGGCGAAGCTGCTCGAATACAACGCCGACACGCCGACCGCGCTGTACGAGACCGGCGTGTTCCAATGGCTGTGGCTGGAGGAGGCGATCGCGCGCCAGATCGTGCCGGCCGGCAGCGACCAGTTCAATTCGGTCCACGAGACGCTGATCGCCGGCTGGCGCGTCGTGGCGGAGCAGGTGGGGCGCGGCCTCGGCGAGCCGGTCGGCCTCGTTCATCTCGCCGGCGCGCTGGAGAGCGCCGAGGATCTCGGCACGCTCGCCTATCTGGAGGACACGGCCCGGCAGGCCGGCCTCGACACCGTGACGATCGCGATGGACCGCATCGGGCACAAGCGCAACGGCGACTTCGTCGACGAGCAGGACCGGCCGATCGCGCTCGCCTTCAAGCTGTATCCCTGGGAGTGGATGTTCCGCGAGCCGTTCGGACGCTCCATGCCGGGCGCGTCGACGCGCTGGATCGAGCCGCCCTGGAAGGCGATCCTGTCGTCGAAGGGCATCCTGCCGCTCCTGTGGTCGATGGCGCCGAACCATCCGAACCTGCTGCCGGCCTATTTCGAGGACGACCCGGAGGCGGGCCGTCTCGGCGAGTCCTACGTGAGAAAGCCGCTCTACTCGCGCGAGGGGGCCAATGTCGCCATGGTGGTGGGCGGCGAGGTGCTCGACTCCGACAGCGGGCCCTACGGCGCGGAGGGCTTCGTGCGCCAGGCCGTCGCCACGCTGCCGCGCACCGCGGGCGGCTATCCGGTGCTCGGCTCGTGGATCGTGAACGGCGAGGCCTGCGGCCTGTCGATCCGCGAGGACGCCTCGCCGATCACCAAGAACACGTCGCGCTTCCTGCCGCACGCGATCCTGCCCTGACGGCGGTGCGGGCATGCCGGCGCGCCGCGATCTTGTCGCGGCGTCGGGGTGCTGTACAACACCGCGCATGAGCTCTCCCGCCAGCGACGACAGCGCCGACCCGCCGGGGACCGGACGGGTGCTGGCGGTGGTCGCGCTGGCGCTGTTCTCGACCAGCCTGTTCATGCGCGCCATCGACCCGGTGATCCCGCAGATCGCCACCGGCCTGCAGATGGACGTGCGCACCGTCGCGCTGCTCTCCACCGCCTATGCGCTGCCCTACGCGCTCGCCCAGCCGGTGCTCGGCAGCCTCGGCGACACGGTCGGCAAGGTCCTGGTGCTGAAGCTCTGTCTGGTGCTCAGCATCTTCGCGGGTTTTCTCGGCGCCTTCGCGCCCGATTTCTCGACGCTGTTCGGCTCGCGCGTGCTGGTCGGCATGGTGTCGGGCGGCATCTTCCCGATCGCGCTGGCGATCGGGGGCGATCTGGTGCCGGTCGCCAAGCGTCAGGTCGCGTTCAGCCGGCTGCTCGCCGCCGCGATGGCCGGCAACGTGCTCGGCTCGCCACTCGCCGGGCTGATCGCCGACACGGTCGGCTGGCGCGGCGTCTTCGCGCTCGTCGCTGCGATCGCGGTCGTCGCTCTCGTCGCCGTGCAGGTCGGCTTTCGCGGGATGGCGATCGATGTCCGCACCCGCTTCCAGATGAGCACCATCGTGCGCGGCTATCGCGCCGTGTTCAGGAACCCGCTGGCGAAGATCTGCTTCTTCGCCGTGTTCCTGGAAGGCACGTTCCTGCACGGGCTGTTTCCGTTCGTCGCGGCCCTGCTCGCCGAGCGCGGCGAAGGGCGCGCCGCGATCGCCGGCGTGGTGATCGCCGGCTTCGCGGTGGGCGGGTTCCTGTATTCCGGGCTGATCTCGGTGCTGCTGCGCCGGCTCGGCGAGCGCGGCCTGATGCGCGGCGGCGGTGCGTTGATGGCGATCGGCCTCGCCGTGGTGACGCTCGGCTTCGTCTGGCCGGTCGAGTTCGTGATCTTCATGGTGATCGGGCTCGGCTTCTACTCGCTGCACGGCGTCATCCAGATCTACGTGACCGAGCTCGCGCCGTCGGCGCGCGGCACCGCGGTCGCGATGCACGGCTGTTCGTTCTTCCTCGGCCAGGCACTCGGACCGGTCGTCTACCGCACCGGCTTCGACCATCTCGGCGTGTCCGCCACCAGCACGCTCGCCGGCCTGGTGCTGCTCGGCACCGGACTGATGTGTTCCGCATTCCTGCGACGACCGACGAAGCCGGTGCCGGCCGGCACACGCGACAGCTGACCGCGACACGTCCTCACGTCGCGTCGCGACCCATCGCGATCGCGCATCGCCGCTCCGCTCTTGCGGCAGCGGCCCGGATCGTCCATCATTCCCTCACGGCCTGGGGTGCCGCGCCGGTGCGCGGCTGAGATCACACCCAACGAACCTGTCTGGGTCATGCCAGCGAAGGGAGCCGCCGATGGTAGCGCAATCACGTCCGTATTTTGAATCAACGACTGCGCCGACGCGCGCCCCCGATGTCGTGATCATCGGGGCCGGCGTCTGCGGCCTGGGCATCGCGTGGCGACTGGCGCAGCGCGGGCTCGCCGTCACGGTGCTCGACAAGGGCGCCCTCGGCGCCGCGGCGAGCTGGGTCGCCGGCGGCATGCTGGCCGCCTGCGCCGAGGCGGAGCCCGGCGAGGAGGAGCTGGTCCGGCTCGGTCGCCACGCACAACGCCTGTGGCCCGGCTTCGCGACCGAGCTTCTGGAGGCGACCGGCATCGACGTCGAGCTGCGCACCGAAGGCACCCTGGTGGTGGCGCCGACCGCCGACGAGCGCGCGCGTCTCCTCCATCATCACGCGTTCCAGACAGGCCTCGGCCTGACGCTCGACTGGCTGACGCCGGCGGAGGTTCGCCGGCGCGAGCCGCATCTCGCGGCGGGGATCACGGGCGCCGTGTTCAGCCCGGAGGACCATCAGGTCGCGACCCGGTCGCTCACCACGGCGCTGATCCGCGCCGCCGAGCACGCCGGCGTGACGTTGCGCCCGCACACGGCGGTCTCCCGCATCGTCGTCGAGAGCGGCCGCGCCACCGGCGTTGAGCTTTCCGACGGCAGCCGCGTCGCCGCCGGCACCGTGGTGCTGGCCGCCGGCGCCTGGTCGCGCGGCATCGAGGGCGTGCCCCCCGCCGCCCGCCCGCCGGTGCGGCCGATCAAGGGGCAGGTGATCGTCCTGACGATGGACGCGGCCGCGCCGTTGCTGACTCACGTCCTGTGGGCACCGGGCTGCTATCTGGTGCCGCGCCGCGACGGCCATCTGATCCTCGGCGCCACGGTCGAGGAGAAGGGCTTCGACACCGCGATCACGGCCGGCGGCATCTTCGCTCTGCTGGAAGCCGCGTGGCGCGTGCTGCCGGCGATCGAGGAGCTGCCGATCGTCGACACGGTCGTCGGCCACCGGCCGGGCAGCCGCGACGACGCGCCGATCCTCGGAGCCTCCGAGGTGCCGGGGCTCGTCTATGCCACCGGCCACCACCGCAACGGCATCCTGCTGGCGCCCGTGACGGCCGACGCCGTCGCCCGGCTGGTGGCCGGCGAGGGGACCGATCCGGCCATCGCCGCGTTCGGCATGGAGCGGTTTGCGGCGAAAGCCGCGGCCTGACCAGGGCAACGAGGATCAGAGACATGGCCGATACGGCAACGGCGTCCAAGGGCGCCGAAGAGACCAGTTCGAGCGACACCATCACGGTGAACGGCACCGCCGAGCCGCGCGCCGCGGCAACGGTGTCGGAGCTGCTGGCCGAGAAGGACATCGACCCCGGCGCCCGCGGCATCGCGATCGCCGTCAACGGACGGGTGGTGCCGCGCACCGCCTGGGCCACCACGGCGCTCGCCTCCGGCGACGCTGTGGAGATCGTGCGGGCGAGGCCCGGAGGCTGACATGAGCATCGAGACGAAGACCCAAGAGGCCAAGGCTGCCGACCCGCTGGTGATCGCCGGGCGCACGTTCTCGTCGCGCCTTTTCCTCGGCACGGCCGGCTATCCCAATCGGAAGGTCATGCTCGACGCGATCACTGTGAGCGGCACCCAGATGGTGACGGCGGCGATCCGCCGGATCAGCCTCGCCGGCGAGGACGAGAGCCTGGTCGACCTGATCGGCGACAAGGCGCACTTCCTGCCCAACACGGCCGGCTGCCAGACCGCGCGCGACGCCGTGCTGACCGCCGAGCTCGCCCGCGAGGCGCTCGGCACCGACTGGATCAAGCTCGAGGTGATCGGCGACCGCGAGCTCCTCTATCCCGACGTGGAAGAGCTTCTGAGGGCGACCGAGACCCTGGTCGCGGCCGGCTTCACGGTGCTGCCCTACTGCAACGACGACCCGATCACGTGCCGGAAGCTCGCCGATGCCGGGGCGGCGGCCGTGATGCCGCTCGGCGCGCCGATCGGGTCCGGGCTCGGCATCTGCAATCCGGTGATGATCGAGACGATCTGCGCCCGCTCGCCCGTGCCGGTGGTGCTCGACGCCGGAATCGGCACGGCGTCCGAGGCGGCGCTCGCCATGGAGCTCGGCTGCTCGGCCGTGCTGCTCAACACCGCGGTCTCGAAGGCCAACGACCCGGTCCGGATGGCCGCCGCCATGCGGGCCGGCGTGGAAGCCGGCCGGCTGGCATCCCGGGCCGGCCGCATCCCGCGAAAACGCTACGCCGAGCCGTCGAGCCCGCAGCTCGGCCTGGTCGGGACGTGATTGCTGCCGCACCCTCCGAGCCGTCATGCCCGGCCTTGTGCCGGGCATCTACGTCTCTCGCCCGCCGGTCGTGGCAAAGACGTGGATGGCCGGGACGAGCCCGGCCATGACGGCGCTGAAGTCCCCCGACCGCCTGCCGGCTCCGCTGCTGCTGGTCACCGACCGGCGGCAGGCGGTGCGGCCGCTGGCGGAGATCCTCGACTCTGCCTTCGCGGCCGGGTGCCGGTTCGCCAGCATCCGCGAGAAGGATCTGAGCGAACCCGCGCAAGTTGCCTTGGCGAAAGAGCTATCGCCCATTGCCGAACGATACGGCGCGACCCTGGTGCTGCACGGGCGGCCGGAGGTCGCGCGCGCCGCCGGCCTCGCCGGTGTGCATCTGCGCGGCGGGTCCGACCCGCGGCCGGCGCGCGACCTGTTCGGTCCGACGGGGCTGATCGGCGTCTCGGTGCACGCGCCGGCCGAGGCGGGGCGGCTCGATCCCGACCTCGTCGCCTGGGCGGTGGCCGGCCCGGCCTTCGCGACCGCCAGCAAGCCGGGCTACGGGCCGGCGCTCGGACCGGCCTGCGTCGGCGCCATCGCGGGCGCCTCGTCGGTGCCGGTGCTGGCGATCGGCGGCGTCACGGCCGAAACCATCCCGGATCTGCTCGCCGCCGGGGCGGCCGGCGTCGCCGTGATGGGCGCCGTGATGCGGGCCGCCGATCCGGGCGCCGAGATCGAATCGCTGCTCGCGGCGCTGGCCGCGGCGGCGCCTGCTCAGCCGCGGCCCCGATAGGTCGGCACGCCCTGGTCCGGCACCCAGACGCCGGCCGGCAGCTTGCCGGCCTGGAAGAACACGTCGATCGGCATGCCGCCGCGCGGATAGAAGTAGCCGCCGATGCGCAGCCAGCGCGGCTTCAGGGCGCCGACCAGCCGCTTGCCGATCGCCACGGTGCAATCCTCATGGAAACTGCCGTGGTTGCGGAAGCTGTTGAGATACAGCTTCAAGGATTTCGATTCGACCAGCCAGGCGGCCGGCACGTAGTCGATCACCAGGGTCGCGAAGTCCGGCTGGCCCGTCACCGGGCACAGCGAGGTGAACTCGGGGAACGTGAAGCGCGCCACATAGGGCGTGTCGGCATGCGGGTTCGGCACCCGGTCGAGCGTCGCCGTCTCGGGCGAATCGGGGATCGGGGTCGGGGTGCCGAGCTGCAGCGGGGCGGCGGCGGCGCGGCGGCCGGACGGCGGGCGGGGGCGGGTGGAGCGAGGCATGTCGTTCTCCGGTCGCGCGAGGCGACCATGATGGCTCGGCTTCGCCGAGCGGTCGGTCTCCGCCGAGTGCTCGGTCTTCGCCGGGTATGATGCCGCGGCATGCGCCGAGGACGCTTGGCCGGTACGGTTCGGCCTGTTAAGACACCTGCACCCCCCAGACAAGCCATGCGGGAGCCTTTGATGACCGCCATCGTGGACATAATCGGCCGCGAGATTCTCGATAGTCGCGGCAATCCGACCGTCGAGGTCGACGTGGTGCTCGACGACGGCTCCAAGGGCCGCGCCGCGGTTCCGTCCGGCGCCTCGACGGGCGCACACGAGGCCGTCGAGCTGCGCGACGGCGACAAGTCGCGCTATGCCGGCAAGGGCGTCACCAAGGCGGTCGAGGCCGTCAACGGCGAGATCTACGACGCCATCTCGGGCTTCGACGCCGAGGAGCAGGTGCTCATCGACGACACGATGATCAAGCTCGACGGCACGCCTAACAAGGCGCGCCTTGGCGCCAACGCGATCCTGGGCGTTTCTCTCGCAGTTGCGAAGGCGGCGGCGACCGCCAAGGGCCTGCCGCTCTATCGCTATGTCGGCGGCACCTCGGCCCGCGTCCTGCCGGTACCGATGATGAACATCGTCAACGGCGGCGCCCACGCCGACAACCCGATCGACTTTCAGGAATTCATGATCATGCCGGTCGGCGCGGCGAGCTTCGCCGAGGCGTTGCGCACCGGCGCCGAGATCTTCCACGTCCTCAAGGCGGGCCTCAAGGCGGCCGGCCACAACACCAATGTGGGCGACGAGGGCGGCTTCGCGCCGAACCTGCCGTCGGCCGACGCGGCGCTCGACTTCGTCGTCAAGGCGATCGAGAAGGCCGGCTACAAGGCGGGGCAGGACGTCTATATCGGCCTCGATTGCGCCTCCACCGAGTTCTTCAAGGACGGCGCCTATCACTATGAGGGCGAAGGCAAGAAGCGCTCCCGCGACGAGCAGGTGAAGTACCTCGCCGACCTCGTGGCCCGCTACCCGATCGTCACCATCGAGGACGGCATGGCCGAGGACGACTGGGAGGGGTGGAAGGCGCTCACCGACGCGATCGGGGCGAAGTGCCAGCTGGTCGGCGACGACCTGTTCGTCACCAACGTCGCCCGCCTCTCGCAGGGCATCAAGAAGGGCATCGGCAACTCGATCCTGGTGAAGGTCAACCAGATCGGCTCGCTCACCGAGACGCTCGCTGCCGTCGAGATGGCCCACAAGGCCGGCTACACGGCGGTGATGTCGCACCGCTCCGGAGAGACCGAGGATTCGACCATCGCGGATCTGGCGGTCGCGACGAACTGCGGGCAGATCAAGACCGGCTCGCTCGCCCGCTCGGACCGGATCGCCAAGTACAACCAGCTCCTGCGCATCGAGGAGGAGCTCGGCAGCCAGGCGATCTATGCCGGCCGCGGCGCGCTGAAGGCGCTGGCCTGATCCACCGCCCGATCTGAGACCGAAAAGACACGGAAGCCGGCGCCTTGCGCCGGCTTTCTGCTGTGAGAGTACGGATTAAACCGCATTTTAACGGACGCGGCGCCCTATGGGCTCATCATGGTGTCGCGTCCCCGTATAAGATCGATCGTCACGGCGCTCTGCCTCTATGTGCTGGCGTCGCTGATGATCGGCTATTTCGGAATCAACGCCTACACGGGCAGCCGCGGCATCAACGCGCGCAAGGATCTCGATGCCCAGATCGCCGAGCTGACCGCCGATCTCGCAGTTGCGAAGGCGGAGCGCGAGGTCTGGCAGCGGCGCGTCGCGCTGCTGAAATCCGAAAGTCTGGATCCCGACCTGCTGGACGAGCGGGCGCGCTCGCTGCTCAACTATGTCGATCGGCGCGACATCGTGATGATCGTCAAGCCGCGCTGATCCGCCACGGCGGCCGGCGGTGGCATGGCTTGCTCCCTGCAAGCCCAAGCCACATATGAAAAATCCGCACAGGTTTCGACGTCCGGACCATCCTTTCGTAGCGTCTCGAATTCGGCTATGGGGTTGATCGTTCGTCGCCACACCCCGAGGTCACGATGGCTTCCCAAAAGAAAGTCGCCGACACGCCTGCGCCGACCAGCCGGCCGTCGATCCTGCCCATAGACGCTTCTCCCGTGCAGGAGCTCGGCCGCGACGCGGATCTGAAAGCGTATCGCGACATGCTGCTGATCCGCCGCTTCGAGGAGAAGTCGGGTCAGCTCTACGGGATGGGGTTGATCGGCGGCTTCTGCCATCTCTACATCGGCCAGGAGGCCGTGGTGGTGGGCATGCAGCTCGCCATGACGGAGGGCGACCAGGTCATCACCGGCTATCGCGACCACGGTCACATGCTCGCCTGCGGCATGGATCCGCGCGGCGTGATGGCGGAGCTGACCGGCCGGCGCGGCGGCTACTCCAAGGGCAAGGGCGGCTCGATGCACATGTTCAGCCGCGAGAAGCATTTCTACGGCGGCCACGGCATCGTCGGCGCCCAGGTGTCGCTCGGCACCGGGCTCGCCTTCGCCAACAAGTACCGTGACAACGGCAATGTCTGCCTGACCTATTTCGGCGACGGCGCCGCCAATCAGGGCCAGGTCTACGAGAGCTTCAACATGGCGGCGCTGTGGAAGCTGCCCGTCGTCTACATCATCGAGAACAACCGCTACGCCATGGGCACCTCGGTGCAGCGCGCCTCGGCCCAGGTCGATCTCTCCAAGCGCGGCGCCTCGTTCAACATCCCGGGCGAGCTGGTCGACGGCATGGACGTGCGCGCCGTGAAGGCCGCCGGCGATCGCGTGCTGGAGTACTGCCGCAGCGGGCAGGGGCCGTACATCCTCGAGATGAAGACCTACCGGTATCGAGGCCACTCGATGTCGGATCCGGCCAAGTACCGCACCCGGGAGGAGGTCGAGAAGGTCCGGGTCGAGAGCGATCCGATCGAGCAGTCGCGCGCCCGCATCCTCGCCCACGGCTGGGCCGACGAGGACGCGCTCAAGGCGATGGACGCCGACGTCCGCAAGATCGTCAACGAGGCCGCCGAGTTCGCGACCTACGATCCGGAGCCGGACGTCTCCGAGCTCTACACCGATATTCTGCGCTGATCGCAGCGCCATCCGGACAACGAGGGTCGAACCCCCATGCCAACCCAGATCCTGATGCCGGCTCTCTCGCCCACGATGGAGAAGGGCAACCTCTCCAAATGGGTCAAGCAGGAGGGCGACAAGGTGAAGGCCGGCGACGTCATCGCCGAGATCGAGACCGACAAGGCGACCATGGAGGTCGAGGCGATCGACGAGGGCACGCTCGGCAAGATTCTGGTGCCGGCCGGCACCGCCGATGTCGCCGTCAACACGCCGATCGCCGTGATCGTCGCCGACGGCGAGGACGCGAGCGCCGCCGCGACGCCGGCCGCCCAGAACAAGGCCTCGCAGTCGGCTCCGCCGGCCGCCGCTCCGGCTTCGGCGCCGGCTCCCGCCGCCGCCTCGGTACCGGCCGCGCCGGCCGTACCGGAACTCGCCGAGGAGACCCACGAGGGCGCCGAGCTCGTCACCATGACGGTGCGCGAGGCGCTGCGCGACGCCATGGCCGAGGAGATGCGGCGCGACGGCGACATCTTCGTCATGGGCGAGGAGGTCGCCGAGTATCAGGGCGCCTACAAGGTCACCCAGGGCCTCCTTCAGGAGTTCGGCGCGCAGCGCGTCGTCGACACGCCGATCACCGAGCACGGCTTCGCCGGCCTCGGCGTCGGCGCGGCGCTGGCCGGCCTGAAGCCGATCGTCGAGTTCATGACCTTCAACTTCGCCATGCAGGCGATCGACCAGATCATCAACTCGGCCGCCAAGACGCTCTACATGTCGGGCGGTCAGATGGGCTGCTCGATCGTCTTTCGCGGGCCCAATGGGCCCGCCGCGCGCGTCGGTGCCCAGCACAGCCAGGACTATTCGTCCTGGTACTCGCACATCCCCGGCCTCAAGGTGGTGGCGCCCTACACGGCGGCCGACGCCAAGGGCCTCTTGAAGGCCGCGATCCGCGATCCGAACCCGGTGATCTTCCTGGAGAACGAGATCCTCTACGGCCAGTCGTTCCAGGTGCCGAAGGTCGACGACTGGCTGGTGCCGATCGGCAAGGCCCGGGTCGCGCGGTCCGGCAAGGACGTCACGCTGGTCGCCTGGTCGATCGGCATGACCTACGCGCTGAAGGCCGCCGAGAAGCTCGCCGAGCAGGGGATCGACGCCGAGGTGATCGACCTGCGCACCATCCGCCCGATGGACACCGAGACGATCGTCGCGTCGGTGAAGAAGACCGGCCGCTGCGTCGTCGTCGAGGAGTGCTGGCCGCAGTCCGGCGTCGCCTCCGAGATCGCCACCCGCATCATGGAGCACGCCTTCGACTGGCTCGACGCGCCGGTGGCCCGCGTGTCCGGCAAGGACGTGCCGATGCCCTACGCCGCCAATCTCGAGAAGCTGGCGCTGCCGTCGGTCGACGAGGTCGTCGAAGCGGCCCGTGCCGTCACGTATCGGTGACGCCATGGCGCGCTCCAAGGACGACGACCTCTATCACGCGCTGCCGATCGCCGAGGACGCGCTCGCCAACGGCGGCGTGGAAATCCTCCGGGCCGGGCTGATCGACGACGAGCTGTTCGTCACGGCGCGTCATGCGTTCAACGACCCCGCCACCTGGGGCGAGGTCCTGGCCGAGATCACGCGCAAGCTCGCGCAGATCTACTCGCTGGAAACCGACCTCACCGAGGCCGAGGCGCTGGCCGAGATCGAGGAGGCCTACGCGGCCGACCTCGGCGCCAGGGAGGTGGACGACACGCCGCCGCCCCGTCCGGCGACCTCGCGAAAATCGCCGGCCCGCAAGGCCGCGGCCGCGCCGGCCGGAACGCGGGCTCCGGCCAAGGCCGCGACCGCCAAGAAGACCCCGGCGAAGAAGCCGGCCGCCGCCAAGGCGACCAGGACGACGGCTAAGACCAAGCCCGTCGCCAAAAAGCCGGCGCCGCGCACCCGGCCGCGCTGACGCGCGCCGCGTTCCGCGGCCGGCACGACCGGCCGCCTCCGTTCCGAGACGGCGCCCCCGTGACCGGCGCCGACCGTCGCGCCCAACTGGAAGACACTCCCGATGCCCATCAACATCCTGATGCCCGCGCTCTCGCCCACGATGGAGAAGGGCAACCTCGCCAAGTGGCTCAAGAAGGAGGGCGACAAGGTGCGGTCCGGCGACGTGATCGCCGAGATCGAGACCGACAAGGCGACGATGGAGTACGAGGCGGTCGACGAGGGCACCATCGCCAAGATCCTGGTGCCGGCCGGCACCGCCGACGTCGCCGTCAATGCGCCGATCGCCGTGCTGGCGGTCGAAGGCGAGGTGGTCACCCAGGTCGCTGCGGCCGGGGCGTCGGCCGGCGGTGCGAAGCCAGAAGCGCCGAAGGCCGAAGCCAAGCCGACCGCGAGCGCCGCGCAGGGGCAGGGGGCTCCGCCGCCCGCCTCCGCGCAGGCCTCCGCCGGGGCGGCCGGCACGGTGCCGCGCGCCGGCCTGCACGACACGGCGTCCGGACCGGCCGCGCATCAGGCGAACGGCGGCACCCGCCAGTTCGCCTCGCCGCTCGCCCGCCGGCTCGCCAAGGAGGCCGGCATCGATCTCGGCCGCGTCGAGGGCTCGGGCCCGCACGGCCGCGTCGTCGCCCGCGACATCGAGGCGGCGCGTGGCGGCAAGGGCCTGAAGCCCGCGGCTGCGGCGGCGCCCGGCGCGCCGGCGGCCGCCCCGATGCCGGCGCTCGCGCCCTCCGACGAGGCGATCAAGGCGCTCTATCCCGAGGGCTCCTACGACTTCGTTCCGCACGACCAGATGCGCCGCATCATCGCGCAGCGCCTGCAGGTCGCGAAGCAGACGATCCCGCATTTCTATCTCACCGTCACCTGCACGATCGACGGCCTGCTGGCGGCCCGCGAGGCCGTCAACGCCTCCGCGCCGAAGGACAAGGACGGCAAGCCGGCCTGGAAGCTCTCGGTCAACGACTTCGTCATCAAGGCGCTGGCGATGGGCCTGAAGACGGTGCCGGACGCCAACGTCACCTGGACGGAGGCGGGGCTGCTCAAGCACAAGTCCGCCGACGTCGCCGTGGCGGTCGCGATCCCGGGCGGCCTGATCACGCCGGTGGTGCGCAACGCCGACACGAAGTCGCTCTCGGTGATCTCGGCCGAGATGAAGGATTTTGCGACTCGGGCCCGGGCGCGCCGGCTGAAGCCGGAGGAGTATCAGGGCGGCGCGACGGCGGTGTCCAATCTCGGCATGTACGGCATCGAGGACTTCGCCGCCGTGATCAACCCGCCGCATGCGACGATCCTGGCGGTCGGCGCCGGCGCGCAGGTGCCCGTGGTGAAGGACGGCGCGATCGCGATCGCCACCCAGATGAAGATCACGCTCTCCACCGACCACCGCGCCGTCGACGGCGCGCTCGGGGCCGAGCTGATCGGGGCGATCAAGCGCTTCATCGAGAACCCGG
This sequence comes from Rhodoplanes sp. SY1, assembly GCF_046000175.1. Taxonomy (NCBI): domain Bacteria; kingdom Pseudomonadati; phylum Pseudomonadota; class Alphaproteobacteria; order Hyphomicrobiales; family Nitrobacteraceae; genus Rhodoplanes; species Rhodoplanes sp. SY1. The sequence continues at coordinate 19,397 of NZ_JBEOMB010000052.1, read as the reverse complement.
TGATGATGGTGGTGTGAGCACGCGTCGCGATCACGCGGAGACGCGGAGCCGGGAAGGGTCCGATGAGCGACGGCGGCGGCACCGTGAAGAGCGTGGTGGTGACCTTCTTCCCGATGGCCATCGCCGTGCTGTCGCTCGTCACGTCGATCTACAACGGCTGGCTCAACAACAAGTTCGTCGGCATCATCCAGGGCAATGTCGGCCGCGTCGAGTACATGCGGACCTGCAAGGAGATCATCGACGCCTACTTCCTCGTGAAGGTGCGGATCGGGCTCCTGGCCGATGCCGCGCACGGCGCACCGGTCGGCGCGGATCTCGGGCGTGAGCGGGCCGAAGCGGAGGTTGCGGTGGCGAAGTTCGCGGCGCTCGGCACCTACCTCGCCAATCTCCGCGACGAGGCGATTCGGGCCCGCTACACCGAGCTGTCGCGCCGGCTCGAGGCGCTCGTTCGCGAGCGCGGCGGGGCGGCCGACGCGGCGACCCGCTTCCAGGCCGCCGACACGATCTTCGCCGAGCTGAACGCCGACTGCGTCAGGAGCGCCAAGGACATGCCGCTGTGAGCGAGGCGACGGCACCGGCGGGACGCTTGCACCGGCACGCGGCGATGCCCATGTCGCATCGTGTGCGGACCAGGAGACCGGCATGACCGAGCCGAGCGACGCCATCATCCCGATCCTGCAACGAATCCAGGCGGATATCGCCGAGACGAAGCGGGACATCGGCCGACGCATCGAGACGGTCGGCGAGACCCTGGCACATCACGGCGAGAAGCTCGAGGCGATCGAGGGATATCTGACCTACGGCCTCGGTCTCACGGCACGAAATTCTTCCGACATCGAAGCCCTCAAGGCCGACATCGAAGACATCAAGCGCCGGGGTGCTGCGTTGGAGCGCGACTGACATGACCGAGCCGAGCGACATGATCCTGCCGCTCCTGCGCGAGATGCGCGAGGAGACTCGGCGCAGCTTCGCCGAGCTGCGCGAGGAGATGCACAGACGCTTCGAGCGCGTCGATGGCCGTTTCGACGAGGTCGATGTGCGCCTGTGCGCCGTCGAGAAGAACGTGAAGGTGCAACGCGAGGCTTTCGAAGGCGAGAGCATTCTCGGTCGTTACGCCGCCAGGGAGGTCGAGGAACGAACCTCCGCGCTCGAGCAGGACGTCCAGAAATTGAAGAGAAAAAACTGACCGAAGCCGGGCGAGGGGGCTTCCGCTCTCTCGGCCTCGAAGACACCTCCCCCGAACCGCCCGCCGCTCCCGGCGGGCCGCCTCTCCGCCCGGAGAGGATCAGCCGACCAGAGAAGCGAATGTCCGACACCTCCTTCGACGTCATCATCATCGGCTCCGGCCCCGGCGGCTATGTCACGGCGATCCGCGCCGCGCAGCTCGGCTTCAAGACAGCGATCGTCGAGAAGTCGCATCTCGGCGGCATCTGTCTCAACTGGGGCTGCATCCCGACCAAGGCGCTGCTGCGCTCGGCCGAGATCTATCACTATATGCAGCATCCCGACGTCTACGGGCTGAAGGCCGAGAACGTGTCGTTCGATCCGGCCGCCGTGGTGAAGCGCTCGCGCGGCGTCTCCAAACGCCTGAACGACGGCGTCGGCTTCCTGATGAAGAAGAACAAGGTCTCGGTGATCTGGGGCGCCGCCACGGTTGACGCGCCCGGCAAGGTCACGGTGGCGGCGTCGAAGACCGAGGCGCCGAAGGGTGCGCTCGGCCCCGGCAGCTATCAGGCCAAGCACATCATCGTGGCGACCGGCGCGCGGCCGCGCGTGCTGCCGGGCCTCGAGCCCGACGGCAAGCTCGTGTGGACCTATTTCGAGGCGATGGTGCCGGAGAAGATGCCGAAGTCGCTCCTCGTCGTCGGCTCCGGCGCGATCGGCATCGAGTTCGCGTCGTTCTACCGCACCATGGGGGCCGACGTGACGGTCGTCGAGGTGCTGCCGCAGATCCTGCCCGTCGAGGACGCCGAGATCGCGGCGTTCGCGCGGAAGCAGTTCGAGAAGCAGGGCTTCAAGATCCTCACCGGCGCCAAGGTGACGAAGCTCGACAAGAAGGCCGACAGCGTCACGGCGACGATCGACGACGGCAAGGGCGGCACCCAGACGCTGACCGTCGACCGAGTGATCTCGGCCGTCGGCGTCGTCGGCAACATCGAGAATCTCGGGCTGGAGAAGCTCGGCGTGAAGACCGACCGCGGCACGATCGTCACCGACGGGCTCGGCAAGACCAACGTGCCGGGGCTCTACGCGATCGGCGACGTCGCCGGCCCGCCGATGCTGGCCCACAAGGCCGAGCACGAGGGCGTCATCTGCATCGAGGCGATCAAGGGCCTGCACCCGCATCCGCTCGACAAGTCGAAGATCCCGGGCTGCACCTACTGCTCGCCGCAGATCGCTTCGGTTGGCCTGACGGAGGCCAAGGCGAAAGAGCAGGGGCTCGACATCCGGGTCGGCCGCTTCCCGTTCGCCGGCAACGGCAAGGCGATCGCGCTCGGCGAGGACCAGGGCCTTGTCAAGGTGATCTTCGACAAGAAGACCGGCCAGCTCCTCGGCGCCCACATGGTCGGCGCCGAGGTGACCGAGCTGATCCAGGGCTACGTGGTCGCGATGAATCTCGAGACGACCGAGGAAGAGCTGATGCACACGGTCTTCCCGCATCCGACCTTGTCTGAGATGATGAAGGAAGCCGTGCTCGACGCCTATGGGCGCGTGCTGAACGCCTGACGGCCGGACCCGGCGCCCCGCGCGCCGGGCTTCCTTCGGGCGCTCGATGGCCTGCGCGCCGAACACCTGTGTGCCGAACACCTGTGTGCCGAACGCCTGTGTGCCGAACGCCTGTGTGCCGAACAGCAGCCGAAGCAAGGGAGCGAGACCGATGTCGGAGCACACCTACAAGCTCGTCGAGCTGGTCGGCTCGTCGCCGAAGAGCATCGACGACGCCATCCGCAACGCCATTGCGCGAGCCGGCAAGACGGTGCGCAACATGCGCTGGTTCGAAGTGGTCGGCACCCGCGGCCATATCGAGGACGGCAAGGTGGCGCACTTTCAGGTGACCCTGAAGGTCGGCTTCACGCTGGACGACGCCGGCTGACCGGTCCGGTGTCGGCAGCGGCCGCCGCGGGGCCGCGTGCCTCGTCGAGAACGATAGCGTCGAGAACGGTTTCGACGAGATCGAGCGCCGCGACCACGGCCCGGTAGCGGATCGCGCCGCGGCCGATCTCGCCGAATCGAAAGCCCCGGTGCCGGGCCGGCGCGCCACGCCGGCCGGCGGCGAGATGCACCAGCCCGACCGGGTTGCCGTCCTCGTCGCAGGCCGGCCCGGCGACACCCGTGACGGCGACCGCGACGTCGGCGCAGGAGCGCTCCAGCGCGCCCGCCACCATGGCCCGGGCGACGTCCTCGCAGACCGCTGTGCTGCGTTCCAGGAGCGCCTCGGGCACCCCGAGCGCCACGGTCTTCTGCGCCTTGGTGTAGACCGCGAAGCCGCCATGGAGCTGCGCGCCGGCGCCGGGCGCCTCCGACAGCACGGCCGCCAGAAGGCCGCCGGTGCAGGATTCCGCCGTGACCAGGGTCAGGCCGCGCTCGCGCGCCCGGTCGATCACGATCGCCGCACGGCGGACCAGCGGCGCGTCGATGGCGGTGAATTCGAGCTGGCTCATGCGGCGGATGGGGCGTGCGAGTGTGCGGCCGAATGCGGCCCCGGACGACAGACGATCCGCGGCTTGAACGCGGCGGCCGACGCGATCGTTCCAGTGCGATCGTTCCAGCCGGGACGCGGCCGAAGCGGCGAGCCTGTCGCGGCCGGCTTCGGCTTCAGCGTCAGGCACCAAGCGGCTGAGATCCTGAGCAGTTTCGGGCCCGTTCTGTCGATCCAATAAATTTCCATAATATGTCTTATGCGAATTACGGACGTGGCCAGAGACATGTCCCCCTCTGGTCCGGCTGGCTGCTCGCATCACTTTCGATCGCTGGTCGGACCGGCGCGCCGCGGGGTCGTCTCGGCGCGCGCCGCCGTCTATGGTGCGGCCCGCACGTCATGTCGAACGAGTCGGGAATGAGCCAGTCGGACTTCGCGGTCCCGGTCGCGGACCGCCACTTCGAAGACTACGCCCCCGGACGGACCGAAGAGCACGGTTCCGTCACGGTGACCGAGGACGAGATCGTCGCGTTCGCCCGACGCTTCGATCCACAGACCATGCACACCGACCCCGCGGCCGCCGCCCGCGGCGCCTTCGGCGGCCTGATCGCCTCGGGCTGGCACACGGCCGCGCTGACCATGCGGATGATCGCCGACGGCTGGCTGACCGCGACCGCGAGCCTCGCCAGCCCCGGGGTCGACGAGCTGCGCTGGATCAAGCCGGTCCGCCCCGGCGACACGCTGCGCATCCGGGTCACCACGGTGTCGGCCGAGCGGTCGCGCTCCAAGCCGGACCGCGGGCTGGTCCGCTCCTTCGTCGAGGTCCTGAACCAGCGCGACGAGGTGGTGATGAGCATGATCGGCATGGTCCTGATCCGCTGCCGGACACTTCCGCCGTGACGGACCGCGCCACATGACCGACCCCATGACGCCGTCGCGCGACATCGCGCGGCTCCTGGAGATCATGGCGGCGCTGCGCACGCCGGGCTCCGGCTGCGCCTGGGATCTGGCCCAGGATTTTTCCTCGATCGCGCCCTACACGATAGAGGAGGCCTACGAGGTCGCGGACGCGATCGCGCGAAAGAACCTGGCAGACCTCGAAGACGAGCTCGGCGATCTCCTGCTGCAGGTCGTCTTTCACGCCCGCATGGCCGAGGAGCAAGGTGCCTTCGACTTCGGCGGCGTGGTCGAGGCGATCACCCGAAAGATGCTGCGCCGGCATCCGCACGTGTTCGGCGACGCCACGGGCGAGACCCCCGCGGTGGTGGCCGGCTTGTGGGAGCGGATCAAGGCCGCGGAGAAGGCCGAGCGCGCGGCGCGCGGCGGTGGGCGCGACGAGCAGGGCGCGTTGGCAGGGGTTCCGACCGCCCTGCCCGCCCTCACCCGCGCCCTCAAGCTGCAGCAGAAGGCCGGCCGCGTCGGCTTCGACTGGAACGATCCGCGTGCGGTCATTGCGAAGATTCGCGAGGAGACCGACGAGATCGAGGCGGCGCTCGACGCCGCCGATCGTGATCACGCCGGCGCCGAGGTCGGCGATCTCTTGTTCGCCGTCGTCAACCTGGCGCGCCATCTCGACGCCGATCCGGAGCGGGTTCTACGCGAGACGAACCAGAAGTTCGAGCGCCGCTTCGCCTTCATCGAGCGTGCGCTTCGCGCGCGCGGAAAGACGCCGGCGGAGTCGACGCTCGACGAGATGGATACGCTGTGGAACGCCGCGAAGGCGGGCGAGCGACGGTAGCTGGAACGCGGTCGTCACCACCGCGCGCTTCGCAGCAGATCGCCGACATCCCACGACCGTCGAACGAAGGCCGAGCCGTCGGCCGGCTCAGCTCGCGCGCTCGAGCTCGTCCTCGCCGACCACGCGCTCGTACTGCTCGTTGCTGCTCTTCACACGATAGCGGAAGCCGCTGTCCTCGAGCGGGAGCTGGCGCGTGATTTCATAAGGTCCGTCGGCCGTCGCGCGGAACCGCGTCGTGTGAACCAGGCGCACCCGTTGTCCGAGCTGATACTTGTGCAAAGTCGCCATTGCCTTCACCTCGTTATCAGGATGCCGTGTGGATGCATCTTGTGTCGATCGGCGCAGCGCCGATGTCCGTGACGTCGATCCGCGTGATCCAGGTCTGCCCGCAGGCGCTGCACGCCCAATGATGCTCGATGGCGCCGCCCGGCACGTAATCGGAGCGCCACGGCGCGACCGGCGAACGCGCCGCGCAATCCTCACAACAGTCCTGCGTGGCGACGGAGTCGCGAGGCTGCGCCGACGGAACGGCCGGCGCCGTCCGGCGCAGCCACTGCCTGTCGGTCTCGCGAATAAAATGAAGTGGATAGGTCACCGGCACGGTCGTCTCCTCGATGGGCGGGAAGCACGACCGCAACAGTCAGAAGTGCCACAGCGCGGGCCTGCGATCGACCTGATATGGGAACGGCACAGTCGGTTGTCGAGGGGGCTTGGCCTTCCAGGCGACGTGTCGCCGGACCGTCAGCTGGCGACCGCGGCCCGCACCCGCTCGCCGAACTTCGCCCGCACCTGCCCTTCCCGGCTCGGATGGACGCGCAGATGCACCGTGGTGACGCCGTCGTCGGAGGTCTCCGTGTCGAGCACGTCGCCGGTGCGATGGAGCCAGCTCAGCGCGGCGCCGTCGGCGGCGTCGACCGCGACGGTGAGTGCCACGCGGGTGCGCGCGACGCGTTCTGAAATGGTCGCGACGAGGCCGTCGAGCCCCTCCCCGCTGATCGCCGACACGAGCCGGGGACGCCGATCGCCGGACTGCCGAGCGGCCAGGTTCTCGAGGCGCTCGCGCTCTTCGGGCGGCACCTGGTCGACCTTGTTCCAGACCTCGAGGATGCGCTCGTCCTGCGGCGGGATGCCGAGCTCCTCGAGCACCTGATCGACGTCCATCGACTGGGCCTGCGTGTCGCCGTGCGACACGTCGCGGACGTGGAGAATGAGATCCGCCTCGATGACCTCCTCCAGCGTCGCCCGGAAGGCGGCGACCAGCATGGTCGGAAGATCGGAGATGAAGCCGACCGTGTCGGAGAGGATCACGCGCGGGCCGTTCGGCAGGTCGACGGCGCGCAGCGTCGGGTCGAGGGTGGCGAACAGCATGTCGGCGGCGAGCACGCCGGAGCGCGTCAGCCGGTTGAACAGCGTCGACTTGCCGGCATTGGTGTAGCCGACCAGCGCGACGATCGGATACGGCACGCGCTTGCGGCTGGTGCGGTGGAGCGTGCGGGTGCGCTTGACGCCTTCGAGGTCGTGCTCGATGCGCCGGATGCGGTCCTGGATGAGCCGCCGGTCGGTCTCGATCTGGGTCTCGCCCGGGCCGCCGAGGAAGCCGAAGCCACCGCGCTGGCGTTCGAGATGGGTCCAGGAGCGGACCAGCCGGCTCTTCTGGTAGGTCAGGTGGGCGAGCTCGACCTGCAGCGTGCCCTCGCGTGTCGCGGCGCGCCGCCCGAAGATCTCGAGGATCAGGCCGGTGCGGTCCAGAACCTTGGTACTCCAGGCCCTTTCGAGGTTGCGCTGCTGCACGGGCGAGAGCGCGCAGTCCATCACCACGAGGCCGATCTCGAGGCTCTTCACCAGGCCGGCGAACTCGTCGACCTTGCCCTTGCCCAAGAAGGTCGCCGGTCGGATCGCCGAGAGCATGACGATGCCGCTCTCGACCACGTCGAGGTCGATCGCCCGCGCCAGTCCGGTCGCCTCTGCGAGCCGAGCCTCCGGCGCGCGGACGACGGTTTCCGGGCGCATGCCAACATCGGCCCGGGTCGCACCGGCCCGCGCTTCGGCGTTGCGCAGATAGGGTCCGATGACGAGGCAGCGCGTCACGGCCGCACCCGTCGGGGTCGGCGTCAGGCGCTGCGGGTCGTCGCGGTGTCGTGGCTCCAACTAGGCCTTTTCCGCTGCTTCCTCGGCCCCTTCGAAGAGCTGGATCGGGTGACCCGGCATGATGGTCGAGATCGCGTGCTTGTAGACGAGTTGGGAGTGGCCGTCCCGCCGCAGAAGCACACAGAAGTTGTCGAACCAGGTGACAACGCCTTGGAGCTTGACTCCGTTCACGAGAAAAATGGTGAGCGGTGTCTTGTTCTTGCGAACATAGTTCAGGAAGGTGTCTTGTAGGTTTTGTGAGCGATCGGCTGCCATGGCCGTTTGTTTCCGTTGTACTCGCGGTCCCCGTTCGCGAGGTGGCGACTTTTTCGCGCCCGACGCGCGCCGTCGTTGCGGCGCCCGCAGGCGTGGGCATCGGTATTAGATTGCACCGCGGTAACGAGCGCAAGCCCAAGCTGGCCGATTACCGCCTGAATTCGTAGCAGCTTCGTCCGTCAGGAGAATTCGGCGTGTCGGTGGAAGGCGGCGCGCAGCCGTGCGGCGACCGGACCCGGTGCGCCGCCGGCGACCGGATGCCCGTCGATGCGCACCACCGGCATGACGATCTGGCTCGCCGCCGTGACGAAGGCCTCCCGGGCGGCCAGGGCTTCGGCGACCGTGAACGGTCGCTCGACCAGGGTCAGTCCCGCGGCCGCGGCCACCTCCTTGACCACCTCCCGCGAGATGCCCCGCAAGATATCCGGGCCGACCGGCCGGGTGGCCAGCTCGCCCTGCCCGGTGACGATCCAGGCGTTCGAGGAGGCGCCCTCGGTGACGAAGCCGTCGCGATCGACGAACCAGGCCTCGCGGGCGCCCTGCTCCCGCGCCGCCTGCTTGGCGAGCACGTTGGGAAGGAGGGCGATCGCCTTGATGTCGACCCGCGCCCAGCGGGTCTCCGGCACGGTGACGACCGCGATGCCGGCGCGCGCCGCCGCCTCGCCGGCGGCCGGGTCGATCCGCTTGGCCGAGACGACGAGGCTCGGCCGGGTACCGGGCGGCGGGAAGCCGTGGTCGCGGCGGGCGACGCCGCGGGTGACCTGCAGATAGACGAGCCCGTCCCGCACCCGGTTGCGCCGCACCGCCTCGTGCAGGACGACGCTCAGCGCGGAGAGCGGCAACGGCAACGAGATACGCAGCTCCGACAGCGAGCGCACGAGGCGATCGGTGTGGCGGCGCTCGTCGACGAGCCGCCCTCCCCGCACCTCGCAGACCTCGTAGACACCGTCGGCGAACTGATAGCCGCGGTCCTCGACATGGACCACGGCGGAGCGGAACGGCCGCCACTGGCCGTTCACGTAGACGACACGAGACATTGCAGGTTCAGTCCATTCCCAGGGCCTTGAGCTTCCGGTGCAGGGCCGAACGCTCCATGCCGACGAACTCGGCGGTGCGCGAGATGTTGCCGCCGAAGCGGCTGATCTGGGCCCGCAGATACTCCCGCTCGAAGGCCTCGCGGGCATCGCGCAGCGGCATACCCATCAGGTGCTCGCCGCCGTTGCCGCGCGGCATCGCCGGCACCATCGAGCCGACATCGGGCGGCAGCATCGAGGCCGTGATGATGGCGTCGGGGTCGCCGCCGGCGAGAATCATCAGCCGCTCGACGTTGTTGCGGAGCTGGCGGACGTTGCCGGGCCAGTCGTGCGACTGGAGCACGGCGAGCGCGTCGTCGCCGATACGGCGCTTGGGCAGGCCGGTCGCCTGCGAGATCTGGTCCTGGAAGTGCTCGACGAGATCCGGGATGTCGTCGCGCCGCTCGGCGAGCGGCGGCACCCGGATCGGCACCACCGAGAGCCGGTGATAGAGGTCCTCGCGGAACCGGCCGGCGGCGATCTCCTCCTCCAGGTTGCGCGCCGTCGAGGAGACGATGCGCACGTCGACGGCGACCTTCGTCGTGCCGCCGACCCGCTGGAACTGCTGATCGACCAGGACGCGGAGAATCTTGCTCTGCGTCTCCCGCGGCATGTCGGCGATCTCGTCGATGAACAGCGTGCCGCCGTGGGCCTCCTCCAGCGCACCGACCTTGCGGGTCTCGCTGCCGTTCGACTGCTCGATGCCGAACAGCTCCACCTCCATCCGCTCCGGCGTGATGGCGGCGGCGTTGATCACCACGAAGGGACCGCTGGCCCGGCCCGAGAGCGCGTGCACGGTGCGGGCCGTGAGTTCCTTGCCGGCGCCCGAGGGGCCGACGATGAGAATGCGGCTGTTGGTCGGCGACACCTTCTCGATGGTCTGGCGCAGGTGGTTGATGGCGGTCGAGCGGCCGACCAGCGTGGTCGGGAACGGCGCGAGCTGCTTGAGCTCCTTCACCTCGCGCTTGAGCCTCGACGTCTCCAGGGCGCGATCGGCGACCAGCACCAGCCGGTCGGCCTTGAACGGCTTCTCGATGAAGTCGTAGGCGCCCTGCTTGATGGCGGCGACCGCGGTCTCGATGTTGCCGTGGCCCGAGATCATCACGACGGGCAGCTCGGGATTCTCCGCCTTGATGGTGGAGAGGAGCTGCAGCCCGTCGAGCTTCGAGCCCTGCAGCCAGATGTCGAGGAACACCAGGCTGGGGCGGCGGGCCTGGATGGCCTTGAGCGCATCGTCGGAGTCGCGGGCCGTGCGGGTGCCGTAGCCCTCGTCCTCCAGGATGCCGGCCACCAGCTCGCGGATGTCGGCCTCGTCGTCGACGATCAGGATGTCAGACGCCATGTCGTTGCTCGCCCTGCTGCTGGTCTTGGTCGGCGGTGGCCGGTTCGGCGGCGAAACGCAGGCGGAACCAGGCGCCGCGCCGGCCCGGCTCGCGCTCGGCCGCGTCGTGCAGCTCGATGCGTCCGCCGTGCTCCTCGAGAATCTTGCCGACGATCGCGAGGCCGAGCCCGGTGCCCTTCTCGCGGGTCGTCACATAGGGCTCGAGCAGCCGCCGCCGGTTCTCCTTCGGCAGCCCGATCCCGTTGTCGATCACGTCGATCACGATGTCGTCGCCCTCCCGCGCCGCGGCGACATGGATGTTCCCCTTGTCGAGCTCGGCGGGCGGGACCGCGGCGATGGCTTCGGTCGCGTTCTTGATGATGTTGGTCAACCCTTGCGAGATCAGGCGCCGGTCGAATCGCGCCGGCATCGGACCGTCGGGGATGTCGGCGGTGATTTCGACATCGGCGTGGCCGACCCGCATGAGGAACACGGCCTGCCGCACCGTGTCGGCGACGTCCTCCTCGGTCATCACCGGCTTCGGCATGCGGGCGAAGCGCGAGAACTCGTCGACCATGCGGCGGATGTCCTCGACCTGCCGGACGATCGTGTCGGTGCACTGCTCGAAGATCTGCTTGTCCTCGACGATCACCTTTCCGTACTTGCGGCGCAGCCGCTCGGCCGAGAGCTGGATCGGCGTCAGCGGGTTCTTGATCTCGTGGGCGATGCGGCGCGCGACGTCCGCCCAGGCGGAGGTGCGCTGCGCCGTGACCAGATCCGTGATGTCGTCGAGCGTGAACACGTAGCCGTGCTCGGGATCGGCCGACTGCTCGGTGGTCATCCGGATCGAGACGGTGCGCTCCCGCCCTGCCCTGTTGATCGAGGCCTGCCCCTGCGCGAAGCGCTGCCCGGTGGTGCGGGCCGACAGGAACATGTCGGCGAGCTCGGGCAGCACCTCGGCGAGCGGCTTGCCGAGCACCTCCTGCTCGGTCGCCCCGATCAGCTTTTCGGCCGAGCGGTTGAGGATGCTGATCCGCCCGTCGGCCCCGACGCCGACGACGCCGGCCGAGGCGCCGGCCAGCACCGCCTCGGTGAACCGCCGCCGGCTGTCGATCACGTCGCGCGCCCGCACGATGTCGTCACGCTGCGTGCGCAGCTCGGACGTCATCTTGTTGAAGGTCTCGCCGAGCTGGGCGAGATCGCCCTCGGACTGGCGCACCGGCACCTGGACGTAGAGGTTGCCGGTCGAGACGACGTTGGCGGCGCCGATCAGGCGACGGATCGGGGCGACCAGCCGGTTGGCGAAGTTGAAGCCGATCCACACGGCCGAGAGCAGCACGGTGAGCGCGATGACCGTGAACATCAGCGCGAAGGCGATCTGCACACCGAGCCGCCGCTTCTCCAGCTCGGCGAACTCCGACACCGTCGTCTGCGTCTCGCGAAACTGCGAGACGACCAGCGGATTGAGCGGCCGGGCGACGAACAGGATCGTGTCGTCGTAGTTGCGCAGCTTGAGCGCGCCGGCGACGTAGTTCGCGTCCGGATTGACGATCACCTGCGGCTCGGTCTCGCTGACGCCGGCCAGCATCGCGGCGGTCGGTCGCGGCGCCTCGTGCGCGAGCTTGATGTCGGCGCGCTCGATCACGGCGAGGTTCTTGTCGAGCAGCACGGCGATCGGCAGGCCGCGCACCTGCGCCTGAGCCGTGAAGAACTGGCGGAAGCGATCGCGGTCCTGATCGAACAGCGGCCGGGCGCGGCCGACGTCGAAGGCCATCGCCTGCGTCTCGCTGCGCAGCGACTGGGCGTGCTCGTTGAGATAGACCTCGGCGACGACCAGCGAGTTGGCGATGACGCCGCGAGTGCGCTGGGTGAAGAAGCGGTCGAGGCCACGGTCGAGCGTGATCGAGGCGACCACGGCGACCAGGATGGCGGGGGCGGCCGCGATCACCGAGAACAGCCCGACGATGCGCACGTGCAGCCGCGCGCCGGCGGTGCCGCGCCGGCGTGCCTGGACGATCTGCCAGACCTCGCGGCCGATCACCCCGAGCAGCAGCGCCACCGCCGTGCCGTTGACCATCAAGAGGCTGACGACGACGTTGTGGGTCGGCACGATCGGGGTCAGGCCGGCCAGCACCAGGAAGGTGACGAGCGCCGACAGCAGCGCGGCGGCGACGCCGATCGGTCCCAGGATACGGGTCCCGGAGCCGCTGCCCGGCTTGACCGCCTCGGCCAGCCCGGCGCTCGTCGCCTCGTCCACGGTTGCCATGCACCCCCCTCGGCCGCATCGACTTTGACGCGCCGTCACTGCCTCTCAGGTTGAGGCGTTTGTACAACAATGTTGCCGAATTGAGACGATTCAACGGCGCCCTCGTCTTCACGAGAGCGCGAGCCGCACCCGCCGAATCCGGGCGAGCCCGGATCACCGCACCGGGCTAGGTGCTGGTCCGAATCACCCGGATATCGAGGTCGCGGATCTTCTTGCGCAGGGTGTTGCGGTTGACGCCCAGGAGCTCGGCCGCGCGGATCTGGTTGCCGCGGGTGGCGACCAGCGCGGCGGAGAGCAGCGGGTGCTCCACCTCGCGCAGCACGCGATGGTAGAGTCCGGGCGGCGGCAGGCCGTCGTTGAAGCCGCCGAAATAGCGCGTCAAATGGCGCTCGACCGCAGACGAGAGATTCTCGTCGGGGCGCGGCTCGTCGCTGGTCGCCGTGGTGGTCGGCTGGGCGAGCTCGCCGTCGATGACGGCGGCCGTGATGGTCTCCTGCGGGTACAGAGCGGCCAGACGGCGGGCGAGGTTCTCCAGCTCGCGGACGTTGCCGGGCCAGCGGTAGCGCTTGAGCCGGTCGAGCGCCGCCTTCTCGATCTGCTTGGCCGGCAGCCCCTCGCGCTCGGCGATGGCGAAGAAATGGTGGATGAGGTCCGGCACGTCCTCGGTGCGCTCGCGCAAGGGCGGTAGGCGCAGCGGCACGACGTTGAGGCGGAAGAACAGGTCCTCGCGGAACAGTCCCTGCTGGATCAGGATCCGCAGATCCTTGTTGGTCGCCGCGATGATGCGTACGTCGGTCTTGATCGGGGTGCGCCCGCCGACCGTCGTGTACTCGCCCTGCTGCAGCACGCGCAGGAGCCGGGTCTGCGCCTCCATCGGCATGTCGCCGATCTCGTCGAGGAACAGCGTGCCGCCCTCGGCCTGCTCGAAGCGGCCGGCGCTGCGCGAGTTTGCACCCGTGAACGCCCCCTTCTCGTGGCCGAACAGCTCGGACTCGATGAGGTCGCGCGGGATCGCCGCCATGTTGATGGCGACGAAGGTGCCGCTGCGCCGCTTGCCGTAGTCGTGCAGGGCGCGCGCGACCAGCTCCTTGCCGGTGCCCGACTCGCCCGTGATCATCACGGTCAGGTCGGTCTGCATCAGGCGAGCGAGCAGACGGTAGATCTCCTGCATGGCCGGCGAGCGGCCGACCAGCGGGATCGCCTCCATCTCCTCCGGTGCCGGCGCCTTGACGGCGACCTCCTTGGGCTCGGCGAGCGCCCGGCCCACGATGGTGATCAGCTCCTTCAGGTCGAAGGGCTTGGGCAGATATTCGTAGGCGCCGCGCTCGGAGGCGCGGATCGCCGTCATGAAGGTGTTCTGCGCGCTCATCACGATCACCGGCAGGTCGGGCCGGAGCTTCTTGATGCGCGGCAGAAAGTCGAAGGCGTTCTCGTCCGGCATCACCACGTCGGTGATGACGAGGTCGCCCTCGCCCTGGCTCACCCAGCGCCACAGGGTCGCTGCGTTGCCCGTCGAGCGGACCTCGTAGCCCGCACGCGACAGGGCCTGGTTGAGCACCGTGCGGATCGCGGCGTCGTCGTCGGCGACCAGAACTCGACCGGTGGGCATCGTCATCCTCGCGAGGGCGGAGCGCCGCGCTCGGCGGCGTCGTCGCCCGTGTACATCGGCATCAGAACGCTGAACGAGGTCCGGCGCGGCTGCGACTCGCACTCGACGATGCCGCCGTGGTCCCCAATGATCTTCGCGACCAGGGCCAGGCCGAGACCGCTGCCGGTCGGCTTGGTGGTCATGAACGGCTCGAACAGATGCGGCCGCAGATCCTCCGGCACGCCGGGACCGTTGTCCTTCACGCAGAACTCGAGCGGCAGCGACACGCGCGTCTTGCTGCCCGGCAGCGACAGCCGCACGCCCGGCCGGAACGCCGTGGTGAGATGGATCTCGCCGTCGGTCGCGTTCGGGCCGATCGACTCGGCGGCGTTCTTCACCAGATTGAGGAACACCTGGATCAGCTGGTCGCGGTTGCCGAGAATCGCCGGTAGCGACGGGTCGTAATCCTCGACGAAGCGGATGTGACGGGCGAAGCCCGACTGCGCGAGCCGCTTCACGTGCTCCAGCACGACATGGATGTTGACCGGCTCGCGATCGACCGGCCGCTTGTCGGCGAACACCTCCATGCGGTCGACCAGCTTCACGATGCGGTCGGCCTCGTCGCAGATGAGGCGGGTCAGCGTGCGGTCGTCGTCGCTCGCCGACTGCTCCAGGAGCTGGGCGGCGCCGCGGATGCCGGAGAGCGGGTTCTTGATCTCGTGCGCCAGCATGGCGGCGAGCGCCGTCACCGAGCGGGCGGCGCCGCGGTGGGTGAGCTGGCGGTCCATCTTCTCGGCGATCGAGCGGAGCTGGAGCATCACGACGACGTGGCCGGGCTGCTCCGGGACCGGCGCGACATGCAGGTCGACGATGCGCTCGCCCGGCATGCGCGGGGTCGCGAGGTCGACCTTGTACTCGTTGACGGCCGCGCCCCGGACCCGCACCTGCTCGATCAGCGCCAGCACGGGGCTGCCGAACGGCACCAGGTCGCGCAGCTTGTAGCGGCGCAGGAACGGCGCCGACATGTCGAAGAAGTGCTCGGCCGCCGTGTTGGCGTCGGCGATCTCGCCGTCCGGACCGACCACGACGACGGAATGCGGCAGCGAGTTGAGCACCGCCTCGGCCGACGACATGCCGAGCGGACCCTGGCCGGACCAGTGCGGGCGAGCTTCGATGGGGGCGGATTTCATGCGGCGACCTTCCACTTGAACGCGGCATATGCGTCGCGCAGCCGGCTCTGGACCTCGGCCGGCTCGTCGATGGTGAGCACCCGCGCCCGCCACGCCTTGACGTCGGCGGGCGTGGCCCCGGCGTCCGCGGCGGCGGCGTCGAGTGCCCAGCCGAGATGCTTGCGAGCCTGCCGGCCGCCGAGATGGGTGCCGTAGAGGGTCAGCATCTCGTCGTGGAGCTGCAGGAGCCAGCCGAGCTGGGTGTCGAGATCCGGGGTGGCCTCGTCCCGTCCGGTGGCGAGGAAGCGGGCGATCCGGCCGGGCAGCCATGGCTTCCCGCACGCCCCGCGGCCGATCATCACGGCGTCGGCGCCGGAGCGGGCGAGCGCCGTGACGGCGTCGTCCTCCGACCTGATGTCGCCGTTGACGACGACCGGAATCGAGACCGCATCCTTCACGGCCCGCACCGCGCGCCAGTCGGCCGTGCCCGTGTAGAACTGGTTGCGGGTGCGCCCGTGCACGGTGACGAGCCGGACGCCGGCCTGCTCGGCGCGGCGGGCGAGCGTCGGGGCGACGATCGAGGTCTCGTCCCAGCCGAGCCGCATCTTCAGGGTGACCGGGACGGCGACCGCACCGACCGTCGCCTCGATCAGCGAGACGGCGTGGTCGAGGTCGCGCATCAGCGCCGCGCCGGCCTCGCCGCTGGTCACGTTGCGGGCCGGGCAGCCCATGTTGATGTCGATGATGTCGGCCCCCGCCCCGGCGGCGATGCGGGCGCCCTCGGCCATCCAGCGCGCTTCGCGGCCGGCGAGCTGCACGACGTGCAGGCCGACGCCGTGCCCTTCCAGGCGGAGCTGGGCCAGCGCCTTGCCGGCCACCAGGGCCGAGGTCGCCGTCATCTCGGAGACGACGAGGCCCGCCCCGAGCCTTGCCACGAGGCGCCGGAACGGTGCATCGGTAATGCCGCACATGGGCGCGAGGAAGACGGGATTCGGAAGCGCAACCGAGCCCACCGAGAGTTCGCGCAAGGGTCGGGGGCTATGAGAATGCATAAGTGCCTAGTCTTTGGGCGTAGCCATGATTTGCATAGACCTTAGCCATTCCATGCGCCAAATCAAGCCTCCCGCAAAGGCACACTTAAGTCCAAGTCACCGGGCGGGATGACAAATCGGCACCACGAGAGCCCGCAGGCTGGTTCAACCGACGCTATAGAAAATTCCATCAGGAGCTTGAAATCATGAGTCGAGTGGCAGCCGTCGTGGTCGCCGGAGGACGCGGCCTGCGGGCCGGCGGCGACGTTCCGAAGCAGTACCGCTGCATCGGAGGCATGGCGGTTATTCGTCGCACACTCATGGCGTTCACTGCCCATCCCGGCATCGCCGACGTCCAGCCGGTCATCCATCCCGACGACGAGGCGCGTTTTGAGAGCGCCGCGGCGGGGCTCCCGGTGCTCGCCCCGGCCCATGGCGGCACCACCCGGCAGGCCTCCGTGCATGCCGGCCTGGAGGCGCTCGCCGCGCGGGCGCCCGAGATCGTGCTGGTGCACGACGCGGCGCGGCCGTTCGCCTCGCCGGCCCTGCTCGACCGGGCGATCGCGGCCGGCCGGGGCGGCGCCGCGATCCCGGGGCTCGTGGTCAGCGACACCGTGAAGGTGGTCGACGCCTCCGGCCTGATCGTCGAGACGCTCGACCGCAGCCGGCTGCGAACCGTGCAGACCCCGCAGGCATTTCGGTTCGACGCCCTGCTGGCCGCGCATCGCAAGGCGGCCGCGGCGGGGCGCGACGACTTCACCGACGACGCCGCGCTCGCCGAATGGACCGGCCTGCCGGTCGCGATCTTCGAGGGGGAGGCCACCAACGTGAAGCTCACCACGCCGGACGACTTCCGCCGCGCCGAAGCGGAGCTGCTCGCCGACCTCGGCGACGTGCGGGTCGGCTCCGGCTACGACGTCCACGCCTTCGCCGAGACCGGCGACCATGTCTGGCTCGGCGGCGTGAAGATCCCGCACGACCGTTCGGTCGAGGGCCACTCCGACGCCGACGTCGCGCTCCATGCGCTGGTCGACGCCATCCTGGGGGCGCTCGCCGAGGGCGACATCGGCGTCCATTTCCCGCCGAGCGACCCGCAGTGGAAGGGCGCCTCCTCGGACCGCTTCCTCGCCTATGCGGTCGAGCGGGTGAAGGCCCGCGGCGGCCGGATCGCCCATGTCGACCTCACCCTGGTGGCCGAGGCGCCGCGGCTCGGCAAGTACCGCGACGCGATCCGGGCCCGGGTCGCCGAGATCATCGGCCTGTCGGTCGATCGGGTCGGGCTGAAGGCGACCACCAGCGAGAAGATGGGCTTCATCGGCCGCCGCGAGGGGCTGGTCGCCTACGCGACCGCCACGGTCCGCCTGCCCTGGACGACGCCGTGACCGAGACGCCCGCCACCCCCCGGGCGCTCGCCGACACGACGACCGCCGATCAAGCCACCGACCCCGTCACGGCACTGGCCCGGCGGGTGCTCGACATCTGCCGGGCGCGGCGCCTCACGCTCGCCACCGCCGAGTCCTGTACGGGCGGGCTCGTCGCCGGAGCGCTGACCGCCGTCGCCGGCTCGTCGGACGTGGTGGAGTCCGGCTACGTCACCTATTCCAACGCCGCCAAGGAGCGCCTGCTCGGGGTGCCGCACGAGACGCTCCTGCGCCACGGCGCGGTGAGCCGGGAGACCGCCGAGGCGATGGCGCTCGGGGTGCTGGCGCACGCTCCGGTCGACCTGTCGGTGGCGATCACCGGCATTGCCGGACCGGGTGGCGGCTCGGACGAGAAGCCGGTCGGGCTCGTCCATTTCGCCGCCGCGCTGCGCGGCCGCCAGATCTTGCACCGCGAATGCCGCTTCGGCGACCGCGGCCGCGAGGCGGTGCGGCGCGCTGCCGTGCTGGAGGCCCTGTCGATGCTGGAGTCGCTCGCCGACAGACGGTCGGTGCGACGCTAGACCGGCCGCGCCGGGGCGGAGCGGCTCTACACCGGGCCGGAGCCTATTCGGCCACCACGGGAGCGGGTCCGCCGGCGCCGTAGATCACGTCGGCGCGCGCCTCGAAGGCACCGGCGAACTTGCGGAACGCCGCGTCGAACACGGCGCCCATCAGGTGCGACAGCATCCGGCTCTTGAACTCGTAGTCGATGTAGAACTCGACCTCGGAGGCCGTGTCGCCGAGCGGCTTGAAGCTCCACCGGTTGGACAGCACCTTCAGCGGGCCTTCGAGATAGTCGACCGCGATGAACAGCTCCGGCCGGTGCATCGTCACCTTGGTGGTGAAGTGCTCGTGGAAGACCTTGTAGGACACGGTCATCCGCGCGATCGCCGTCTCGATCCCCTCGCCTACCTGGGTGCGGCCGCGCACCTTCATGCCGGTGCACAGCGGCACAAACTCCGGATAGCTGTCCATGTCGGCGACGAGGTCGAACATCCTGTCGGCCGCGTGATGGACGCGGCGGCGGGCCCGGAAGCGCGGCATGGCGCTCAGCGCCTTCCGGCGCGGGCGGCCTGCAGACGACGGAAATCGTCGCCCGCATGGTGCGAGGAGCGGGTCAGCGGCGAAGCGGAGACCATCAGAAACCCTTTTGCGTAGGCAATCGTCTCGAGCGACTTGAACTCGTCGGGCGTGAGAAAGCGGGCGACCGGATGATGCTTGCGGGTCGGCTGCAGGTACTGGCCGATGGTGAGGAAATCGACGTCGGCGGCGCGCAGGTCGTCCATCACCTGGAGGATCTCGTTCCGGGTCTCGCCGAGTCCGACCATGATGCCGGACTTGGTGAACATCGTCGGATCGATCTCCTTGACCTGCTGCAGGAGCCGGATCGAGTTGAAGTAGCGGGCGCCCGGCCGCACCGTCAGATAGAGCGAC
The DNA here is from genome assembly GCF_046000175.1 of Rhodoplanes sp. SY1. NCBI lineage: Bacteria > Pseudomonadati > Pseudomonadota > Alphaproteobacteria > Hyphomicrobiales > Nitrobacteraceae > Rhodoplanes > Rhodoplanes sp. SY1. Next base: position 313 of record NZ_JBEOMB010000052.1, on the reverse strand, counting down.
GGCACCGTCTCCAGATTGTGGTTGAACACGTCGGGCTTGGCCGCGACCACCACCTCGGCGGCGCCGGCCTTGCGCAAGAAGTCCGGGGTGAGAACCTCGATCGAGGTTTTTGGGGCACGGGCCCGGATTGCCCGGATCACGGCGGCGAAATGTGCCGCCCCGCCGTCGTCGAGGTCGTCGCGGTCGACCGAGGTGACGACCACGTGGGAGAGGCCGAGCGTCGCGGTCGCCTCGGCGGCGCGGGCCGGCTCGTCCGGATCGAGCGGCTTCGGGATGCCGGTCGAGACGTTGCAGAACGCGCAGGCGCGCGTGC
>NZ_JBEOMB010000051.1:0-2742 GCF_046000175.1 Rhodoplanes sp. SY1 | reverse complement strand
GGCCAGCATGGCCGCCTCGCGACGGTGTTTCACGGCCTCGGCGAGACGGCGGGCGTGCATCGCCACCGTCCCGATCGCCGTGGCGATCGCCCGAACGCCACGCAGGCCGGGCCGGGGAAGGGTGCGGATGTACGTTAGCGCCGTCATGGCGACCTCCTGTTGGGTGGCGGCGCGGCATCGTCGACGTCCACCTCCGAGGACGCCACCCGAAAACCCGCGCGATTGCCGAGGCCCGGAGAATGCCACTCTTGGATTGATGACGAAAACGAATGTTTTTAATCTGCGCCATCAACCCGGCTGATGGATACGTCCGACCCGGCCGCACGCCCTCGGCGACACGCTCTCGGCCACACGCCCTCGACGACATGCTCTCGGAGGAGCCGCCATGACGACCCTGCTCGACGTCGACCAGCTCCGCACCTTCGTGGCCATCGCCGAGACCGGCTCGTTCACGCGCGCCGCCGAGATCGTCCACAAGACGCAGTCGGCCGTGTCGATGCAGATGAAGCGGCTGGAGGAGCGCATCGCGCGGCCGCTGTTCGCCCGCGACGGCCGCCAGTCGAAGCTCACCGAGGACGGCGAGCGGCTGCTCGATTACGCCCGGCGCATCGTCAAGCTCAACGTCGAGGCGGTGTCGGCCTTCGGCGACGAGGAGCTGACCGGCCGGGTGCGGCTCGGCGTGCCGGACGACTATGCGGATCGTTATCTCCCGGAGATCATGGCGCGCTTCTCGCGCGTCTATCCGGGTGTCGAGCTGACCGTGGTGTGCGAGCCGTCGATCGATCTCGTGCTGCGCATCGACGGGGGCGACCTCGACATCGCCATCGTGACGAGCTGCGAGACGACGCGCGCCGTCGAGGTCTTTCGCCAGGAACAGCTCCTGTGGGTGACGTCGAGCCGCCACGCCATCCATCTCGACTCGCCGCTGCCGCTGGCGCTCGGGCGCTCGTCGTGCAAGTGGCGCCACAGCGCCATCGAGAGCCTCGACCGGATCGGTCGCAGCCACCGGCTGCTGTTCTCCAGCGGCAATGCCGGCGCCATCTCGGCCGCCGTGCTGGCCGGGCTCGCCGTCTCGGTGTCGGCGACGTCGGGGCTGCGGCCCGGCATGCGGGTGCTCACGCCGGCCGACGGCTTCCCGGCGCTGCCGCCGTGCCAGATCGGCCTGCTGCGCAATCCGCACGAGCGCTCGGCGCTCGCCGACGCGCTGGCCGGCCACATCGTCTCCTCGCTCGACAATCTCTCCGCCGCCGCGGCGGAGTGAGGAGCGGGGCGCTCGTCGCTGCGTGCCCCGGACGAGACACGGCGGACCGCAAGTCCGACGTGTCGCCGATCCGGGGCCCAGGGGCCGCATGGCACGATGTCTCCGTGAGCGCATCGTCCGGTCGCCCTGGGTCCCGGGTCACGGCGCGTCGCGCCGCGCCGCGCCCGGGACACGAGGCTGCGGCCGCCTCCGCCTCCATCCTCGTGTTGAGGAGCGCTCCGCAGGAGCGCGTCTCGAACCATGCGGCCCCCCAGAGCCGCCGCGACTCCGCATTCCGGAACCGCCTCGCGCCCAAAAGCTTGATCCCGGAATCGCGCGTCCCGCGGTGTCCTGCTGACACCCGACGTGACAGACGACTCTGTCAGGACGATCTGACAGAGTCGTGAATCACACACGGGGCTCGCGCGCGAGAAAACGGACTCAGCTCGGAGCGACCCGCATGCTCGATCGCGTCACGTCCTTCACGCCACACGGGGGCGGTCTCGACGGAGACGATCTCGAAAGCTGGAGCACGGCCGAGCTGAAAGCCCGCGTGCTCGCGCTGGTCGACGGCCGCCACGACGCCAAGCAGAGCGACAAGCTGGCGCTGCTCGACCAGCATCTCGCGCCCCTGTTTTCGGAGCTGTCGCGCCGAAATCCGATTCCGCGGGCCGAGGATCAGGTCACCGCCGTGCAGGGCGTGTGGACGCCGGCGTGGTCGACGATTCCGTTCCACGACGCCATTCCGGGCCGCGTGTTCGACCAGTCCTATCAGATCTTTCGCGAGGATGGCTTCTACGCCAACATCGCCCATCACGTGCCGGGCCAGAAGGGCGGGCTTCTGGAAAAGCTGCGCTCGGTGCTGGCCGGCTGCGACCTGATGATCATCCAGAAATACGACATCGTCGACGGCCGCTGGCTGATCAGGAACATCGGCGTCGAGGTCTCCGTGGTGCGGGCCGATCGTGATCTCGACATCCCGGCCGCGAAGGCGTGGTTCGCGGAAGTGATGAAGAAAAAGGGCGATCGTTATCAGGAGGCCGCGGACTCGGGTACGTCCGATCTCGGCACGCCCGACTTCTCCGTCCTCGATCCCGCCGCGGCCAAGAAGCTCGGCAAGACTTTTGGAGCGCAGCCGGAGATGACGAACGTCTACATGGACGCCGATCTCCGCCTCGTCACCAGCCGCCGCGAGCAGACCCAGCGCCCGTCCTGGACCATCGGGGTGCGGCGGGCCTGACGCGGGCCGAGGTGGGCGATCAGCCTTTTTGTTCTCGCCGGGGATCGCGGGTAAGCGCCTGACGTACCGATCTTCTGACGAAAAGCATAAATTGGAAGCAGTTTGCGCGGCCTTTTGAGCCTGAAAGTCTCGCCAGAAAACGCGGGACGGATGGTGAACAAACAATGACTCGCGGTTGCGCTCATTTGGTAAACTGCAACCGACGATTCGGGGTCGCCAGCCGCAAACTGGCGCCCCGTATCGCCCCCAGGGGAATCGCGTT
>NZ_JBEOMB010000050.1:0-5453 GCF_046000175.1 Rhodoplanes sp. SY1 | reverse complement strand
CCCGCGGCCCCCGGCGAGTGGGTACGAACAAGGCACCGATAGCCGCGCTCCTAGCTCCTGAGTGGCTCCAGCAAATCAACAACTTATCCGCGAACAGCAACCGCCTAGTCAGGAGTGCTTACGTCGCCCCGCATAAGTGCTCGACGAGTGCCACGCGGGCACTCGTCCCTAGGTGACGCGCGACATCCCGGCCACAGCGATGCGGCCCGACCTTTTGGAGAAGGAACCTGATGATGACGACAACGACGCAACGGGCATGGTCACGACCATGCGGCAATTCCGGCGGCGGGAGGAGGTTTCCTGCCCATGCGCTGACCAACAAAAACACGCAGCGCCGCACGGCCCCACGGCACGGCACCGGCACCGGCACGCTCACTAGAGGCGGCCAAACCGGCGAAACACGCGCCCGGCCGAACGACAGACGGCCGGTCGAGGAATCCAACCGATTGGAGGCACTTGAACCGGAGAAAATGACCGACGGGTGATGAGTAACCGGCTCTCGGGGAGCCCTCGGGCTCCAGCGGCAACCCCGCACAGCGGGAACCGTCTGGCCATCAACATTGACCGATGAAACGAACGGAGATGAAGGGACTGAACTATGCGCTGCTGAACCTGACCCGCCCCAACGGGGACGGGTCGTTTGCCACGCGTGCCTGCCGCGCGCGGGGGCTCCAGCAGCTGGCCGACGAGCTGCACGCGCTCGGCTTCAAGCTGAAGGGGGCGAAGAACCTGGCGCCCAAGCATCTGGACGCGCTGGTGGCGCACTGGCGCGCCGGCGGCATCGGCGACGCCACCATCCGCAACCGGCTCGACTGGCTGCGCTGGTGGGCCGAGAAGGTCGGCAAGCCGGGGCTGCTGCCCGGCGACAACACGGCCTTCGGCCTGGCGGAGCGCACGCCCTACCAGGGCAACCGCGCCCGGCGGCTGCCGGACGGAAGGAGACTCCAGTTCTGGGCGGCTGAATCGGACAGGCTCGGGCAATAACGGATTCCGAAATCCTGGACATTCTGAGAGTCCAGGTACTTCGTCCCCTTTAGGTCGGCGCAGCGATCCACGTTCTCAAAGCGAAGAACTCCATCTTCGTCGATGATCCGGGCGCCGCATTTGCGACAATCGGCGTAGTTCATGCACCACTCCTGCGGTTTAGCAGGTCTGCCAGGGATCGGACAGATCAATTTAAAATTGCATAAGTTGCAGATCGGCTTCTGGACTAGTCTAGGGAGTGGCCCGTGATTGTGCTGCGGTGCAGCAACGGTAAAATGGAACATCGCTGGCCGATGGCCCGCGATGCCCTTCCTGGGCTCTTCCTCCCTAAACTCGGGCCGTCGGCATTGCCGGCGGCCTTTTTGCTACGACACTCGTCTGCCGGTACGCGACGTCCAGCATTGCTGCGAACGCAAAAAACCCCGCCGGACGTCGTCATCGCCCGGCGGGGCATGTACGCGCTGAAATGCCTGCTCACCCCAAAGCCAGGTCACCCTGACGATCTGATGATGCTTCCGAAAGAGTTAATGGCTGGTTGATGTGCGGAGCGAGCGGTGTGCCTGCAACGCGCGTCACTCAGCCAGGCGTTTCAGGAGGTCACCTGGCCGGAGAGGGACCAGGGGTCGGCTGTGCCGGCGCCCGCTGCGATGCCGTACCGATCACCGAGCCGAGAGAACTGTACCCGTCCGGTTGAGGCCGCCTTGACCGGATGATCGGGGACGGAAGTCATAGGACTATCACTAGGAGTAGTCCTATGACGAAGACGCAGGTCGAGGTGATCACGTCGGTACAGCGGCGTCGCCGGTGGTCACGGACGGAGAAGGAACGGATCGTCGCGGCGGCGCTGGAGCCTGGCGCGGTGGCGTCCGATGTGGCGCGGGCGGCCGGGATCCATGCGAGCCAACTGTTCCGGTGGCGACAGCAGCTTTGCGAGCCTGGACCTGATCGGAGCGCGGCGGCGACCGCCCCGGCGTTTGCCGCGGTGACGGTCGCGACCGATCTGGCGGCGACGGCGGCGGCCCAAATTCCCGCGCTCCCGACCCCAGCTTCGGACGGCGTGGTGGAGATCGAGTTCGCGGGCGGGACGCGGCTGCGGATCAGCGGCGCGGTCGACCCGGCGATGGCGTCGGCCCTGATCACGGCGCTGGTGCGGGCGCCACGGCGGCCGCGCCGATGATCCCGGTTCCGACCGGCACGCGGGTGTGGCTGGCGACCGGCCACACCGACATGCGCAGGGGTTTCGACGGCCTCGCCCTCATGGTGCAGGAGACGCTGCGGCGCGACCCCCACAGCGGGCATCTGTTCGTGTTCCGCGGGCGGCGCGGCGATCTGATCAAGGTTTTGTGGCATGACGGCCAAGGACTTTGCCTGTTCGCAAAAAGGCTGGAGCGCGGACGGTTCATCTGGCCGTCGCCGGCGGACGGCACGGTGATGATCACCCCGGCGCAACTCGGCTATCTGCTCGAGGGGATCGACTGGCGGATGCCGCAGCGGACGTGGCACCCGCAGGCGGCAGGCTGACGCGAGAAATGTGAATCAGCACGTCGTCGTGAGATCTCGAGCGCGACGACGTGTGATTCAATCAGCGGTATGGACGCCGCCGATTCTTCTCTCCCGAACGACATCGCGACCTTGCAGGCGATGCTGATCGCCGAGCGCGCGGCGCGGCTCGCGGCCGAAGCGAAGGCCCGCAACGCCGAAGTCGAGGCGCACGCGCGGGCGTTGCTGATCGAGAAGCTGAAGTTCCTGATCGCCAAGCTGCGGCACGAACGGTTCGGCCAATCGGCGGAGCGCCACGCGATCATCGAGCAGCTCGAGCTGCAGCTCGCCGACCTCGAGGAGAACGCGGCCGAAGCCGAGACGGCGGCGGAGATCGCGGCGCCCGCGAGCGACACCGTGCCGGTGCGCGGCTTCGATCGCAAGAAGCCGGCGCGCCGCCCGCTGCCGGAGCATCTGCCGCGCGAGCGCATCGTCTATCCGGCGCCGTCGGCCTGCCCGTGCTGCGGCGGCGCCCTGCGCAAGCTCGGCGAGGACGTCACCGAGACGCTGGAGGTCGTGCCGCGGCAGTGGAAGGTGATCCAGCACGTGCGGGAGAAGTTCACCTGCCGGGCGTGCGAGGCGATCACACAGCCGCCGGCGCCCTCGCACCCGATCGCCCGCGGCCGCGCCGGCCCGGCACTGCTCGCCCATGTGCTGGTCTCGAAGTACGGACTGCATCTGCCGCTCAATCGGCAGAGCGCGGCCTACGCGCGCGAGGGGATCGACCTCGACGTCTCCACGCTCGCAGACTGGGTCGGCGCCGCGGCGGCGACGCTGATGCCGCTCGTCGAGGCGCTTCGCACCCACGTGTTCGCGGCGGCGCGCATCCATGCCGACGACACGCCGGTGCCGGTGCTGGCCAAGGGCAAGACCCGCACCGGCCGCTTGTGGACCTACGTTCGTGACGATCGCCCGTTCGGCGGCCCCGATCCGCCGGCCGCGGTGTTCTTCTACTCGCCCGACCGCGGCGGCGATCATCCCGAGGAGCACCTCGCACGCTTCGCCGGCCTGATGCAGGCAGATGCCTATGCGGGCTTCAACCGGCTCTATGCGGCCGGCCGCAAGCCGGGGCCGATCGTTGAAGCCGCATGTTGGGCGCATGCACGCCGCAAGTTCTTCGAGCTCGCGCGCATCAAGAAGGCGCCGATCGCGATCGAGGCCGTGAAGCGCATCGACGCGCTGTTCGAGATCGAGCGCGACATCAACGGCGCCACCGCCGACGAGCGCCGCCGCGTGCGCGACCAGCAGAGCCGGCCACTTCTCGTCGAACTGCATGCCTGGCTCCGCGACGAGCGCGCCAAACTCTCGGCCAAGAGCGAGACCGCCAAGGCGATCGACTATGCACTGAAGCGCTGGACCGCGCTCACCCGCTTCCTCGACGACGGCCGCCTGTGCATGTCCAACAATGCCGCCGAACGGGCGCTGCGCGGCATCGCGGTCGGGCGCCACAACTGGACCTTCGCCGGCTCCGACGAGGGCGGCCGTCGCGCCGCTGCCGTCTACACCCTGATCGAGACCGCCAAGCTGAACGACATCGACCCGCAGGCCTGGCTCGCCGACGTCCTCGCCCGGCTCCCCGATCATCCCGCCCGGCGCATCCACGACCTCCTGCCGTGGAACTGGAAGGCGCCAACCTCCACCGCTGCCGCGGCCTGACTACCCCGGACCTCCACCCGACCGAACTTCCCTGCGGTCCTCACCGGATGGGTACAGAGAACTCGCCGAGCCGGTGGTTTCATGCTCGGGCCCCCGGTCCCACAGGGCGAACAGCAGGAACGCGAGCCCTGCTGCGATGAGAATGTAGTTGTGATAGTCACGTTCGGGACGCTCGTTTCCATTATGGGCAATACCCATACTGATCTCCGTTGATAAAGGGGTCAGGTCTTCGATGCAGCAATCCGGGGTGGTGCAAGTGCCACCCTGCGTTGATAACGACAGAGCAGACAAAGCGTTCGGCATCGCCGGCAGGTTGCCGCTCCGGGAGGGGGGAGGCAAGAACGCCCGGGTGCCATAATACTTTCATTTTAAATTCTGCTGAGATCGCGTACTGACGTAGTATTTGAGGCATCAACTACTGTATTTGTCCGTATTGATGGTGCGCTGCGATAAGTGGTTGTGTCCGCTGGCAGGTGGCCTGCTTTCACAAGAATCAGTGGGGTGGCGATGTGCGCACTGAATCGTGAAGCCTGCCGTTTGCCACGGGAAGTTTTCGAGGAGGCGGCCGCCGGGCTGCCATCCCGGTTGGCAGCGCCACATCAGAAAATCATTCTCGCGTCAGCGCTTTGGAGTTGGCTGCGTCCGGTCATGCAGACCGCGAGCAGTTGCGGGCCATGGCCGCGAGAACGGTGCGACATCTCGCAATATCCGGTTAAAGGAGGGCGGTACTCCGGGCCTGCCGATGTGAGGGACAGATCGGCTTGCGCGGAGTGCCAGGGGGCGGGCAGCCGTGGACCAAGCGGCGCCCGCCTTGTCCTTTTCTGCCCCGACACGGTGATTCCGGGGGCAATGGCAAGCGCGCTCCTCGACCGAGGGCCGTCTGCCGGAGCGTGGCAGGCCGGCTTCCCCCGGCTCTGGAGTAGCTCTTACTTCAGGGAACTCGCCATCTCCAGGTGGTGGTTCAGCTCGCCCAGAGTGGTGGTTGCCCAGTTCTTGAGGTCGGGGTTGTCGCCGTTCTGGGCGAAAGCCGAGAACAGGGCGACGGCGTCCTGGTGAGCCTCCCGCTGCATCGTGATGTAGGCGTCCCTGAATGCTTGGCCGTCCAGTGAGGCGAGCCGCGCGAGCTTCTGCTTGTGTGCGTCGTCGAGCGCCTGCGGAATCTCGCCGCGTACCTTGCCGCCTTCGATCAGGCCTTTCAACTCGGCCGAGGTCTTCTGATGAGCCAGGATCATCTGGTCGGCGTAGTCCAGCGCGCCGCAGGGGAATCGCGTTTG
>NZ_JBEOMB010000049.1:0-82987 GCF_046000175.1 Rhodoplanes sp. SY1 | reverse complement strand
TCCGCGCCGTGTGGGCCGCGGAAAAGTCGGCGCGACGGTCGCGCGAGTTGTCGGGCGGCGGCTGCAGGCGGGAGGCCGCCTCGCTGTGTTCGATCGGTTCCTCGGGCTCGGATCGCCTCTCCCCGGGGGGGAGAGGCCGACGACGCGCAGCGTCGGCGGGTGAGGGGGTTGATGACTCGCGTTGGGCCCCCCTCACCCGCGCCTTCGGCGCGATCTCTCCCCGCAGGGGAGAGGTGGAAGACGGCGGGCGCGGCTCCCGCCCGGTCTGCGAGCCGAGGCCGGCCTCGCCGCGGGCGATGCCGGGGTTGAGCAGCGCCTCCAGGGCGGGCGCGATCGGCGGCAGGGTCTCGCGGGACGCCTTGGCCCGGGTCGGGCGGGCGGGGTCTTTGGGGGGCTTGGCCATGGGCCGCAATATGGGCCGGCGAGCGCGGCGGGGAAAGGGCGGGCCGGCGCGCTCCCCGACCCTGTCGGCCGGTGCATCCCACCCTATATACCACCGTGCCGGCGGCGCGCCGGCGCGCCTAGGACACCGTCAGGACCCCGGGAGACATTCGATGGTCACGCCTCCGGACGCCTATCTCGATCTCTTGAAGGACAAGAAGGCCTTCGCCAGCATCGCCACCGTGATGGCCGACGGCTCGCCCCAGGTGACGCCGGTGTGGTTCGACTACACGGACGGCGTGGTGCGGGTGAACACGGCGAAGGGCCGCGTGAAGGCCAAGACGCTCACGCCCGGGCGGCCGGTGGCGCTCGCCATCATCGACCCCGACAATCCCTATCGCTACCTGCAGATCCGCGGCACGGTGCGTAGCGTCACCGAGGACGGCGCCGACGCTCATATCGATTCGCTCGCCAAGAAGTATCTCGGCGTCGACACCTATCCGTACCGCCAGCCGGGCGAGCAGCGCCTGTCGATCGCCATCGAGCCGACCTCGGCTTCGGGCATGAACTGAGGCGGCTTGTCATTCCGGGGCGCGGACCGCAGGTCCGCGAACCCGGAATCCAACCATGACGGACGAGCGTGCCGCTGGATTCCGGGTTCGCCGCTGTGCGGCGCCCCGGAATGACCAAATCAGAGCGGCCGTGCGTGGATGCTCGGCACGAGGCCGGGTACGGTGACGGCGAGGCCTGGACGGAGGTCCGCGCCCCGGAATGACGGCTTCGTAGCGGCCGTCACTTCAATCTTACGGCACCACCAGGCTCGCTCACGGCGCCACCAGGCTCGGCGACTGGCCACTGGCGGCGAGCGCCTGGGCGACGAAGCCGTTGCGCTTCATCTCGGCGATGAAGCCCTGCAGGAAGGCGAGCGCGGCGGCGCGGCCCTTGGGCACGGCGATCGCCTGCTCGATGCCGACGAACCGGCCCGGCATGACCCTGTAACCCGGATGCGATTCGGCGAAGGCCACCAGCTCCTGGCGCACCCCGGCGACCGCCTCCAGCTCCTGGTCGACGAACAGGGCCCGCGCCTCCGGCCCGCTCGGGGCGAGCACCAGCTCGGCCTGCTTCAGGGTGCGGGTGAGATGCAGCTCGTAGGCGCTGCCGCGGGCGCCGGCGATGCGCACCCCCGGCCGGTCGACGTCGCCGACGTCCTGCAGGGGCGAGCCCTCCGGCACCAGGCACCCGGCCTCGATCAGCACATAGGGGGCCGTGAAGTCGAGCTCGGCGGCGCGCACCGGGTCGATCGCCATGAAGGCGACGTCCCATTCGTCGCGGGCGAGCGCCTCGAACACCTTGCCGGCCGCCTTGTAGGTCGCGAAGTCGACCGGCACGCCCAGCCGCTCGGCGAGCGCGCGGGCGAGCGCCGCCTGGGTGCCGCGCGGCTCGCCCGTCACCGGGTCCTGCTGGGCCAGCACGGCGTTGCCGAAGTTGATGGCGGCGCGCACGCGGCCCTTGGGCGCGAGCGCGTTCAGCACGTCCTGCATCGGGAGCTCCCTCCTGGCCCGCGGCCGAGACGCCGGCCGAGGCTCCGGCTGCACCGATACTACGGTTCCGCCGCCGGCGGTATGGTCGGCGCGACGCCGCCCATGAACACCGGCGTCAGCACGTGCGCGCGGTACAGCCAGCGGCCGTCCTGGCGCACGCAGATGCTCGTCACGTCGGCGATCATGATGGCGGGCAGCGAGGGCAGCACCGGCTCGCCGTCGGCGGCATAGAGCAGCAGGATGCAACGCAGCGTCGCTTCATCCTCGCGAGCGTGATCGATCCGGAAGTTGGTGACGACATGGCGGGCGGTGCGGGCGCCGCGGGCCTCCCGCCACGCATAGAAGCCGCGGACCGCCTCGTGGCCCTGCATCCGGGTCTCGCCGATGACGAACACGCCGTCCGGCACGTAGAAGCCGTGCCCCTCCCGGCCGTGGTGGAGATCGACCTCGTGCCAGTAGTCGACCTCCAGGGCGGTGAGCGTCTGGAGGAGGGCGCCGTGGTCGCGCCCGCCCCCGCCGTTCGGTTCCGCGGACATGTCTCACTCCTGGATGCTGATGCCGGCCTTCTCGATCGCCGCCTTGTTGAAGGCGAGCTGCTCGTCGAGGAAGCGGTCGAGCTCCTTGGGCGAGGAGCCGACCGGATCGACCACCAGCTCGTCGAAACGTTTGGCGATGGCCGGCGACTTCACGGCCGCGGCGATCGCCTTTGACATGCGCTCGACGATGGCGGCGGGCGTCTTGGCCGGCGCGAAGACGGCGACCCACATGGGGAAGGCGAAGCCCGGCAACGTCTCCGCGACGGTCGGAAGGTCCGGCCGCTTCGGTGAGCGTTCGGTCGTGGTGACGGCGAGCGCCCGCACGCGGCCGTCCTCGATGTTGGGGAGCTGCGGCGCCAACCCGTCGATGACGAGATGGATCTGGCCACCGAGCAGCGCCGCCGTCGTCTGGCCGCTGCCGCGATACGGCACATGGACCATGTCGAGTCCGGCACTGGCCTTGAACGCCTCGAGCGGAATGTGCGAAGCGCCGCCGATGCCGCTCGAGCCGAACGCGTACTTGCCGGGGTTCTTCTTCACCAGCGCGATGAACTCGGGCAACGTCTTGGCCGGCACGTCCGGAGTCGTCACCATCACGAGCGGATAGCGCGTGACCAGCGAGACGCTCTCGAAGTCGCGCCGGACGTCGAAGCCCGGCGTCTTGTAGACATAGGGCAGCGACGCCATGCCGGGGCCCGTGAACAGGAACGTGTAGCCGTCGGGCTCCGCCTTGGCGACCGTGCGGGTGGCGATCAGCCCGCCGGCGGAACCGTTGTTCTCGACGATCACGCGCTGCGGCAGCTCGCTGCTCAGGCCTTCGGCCAGCAGGCGCGCCATCAGGTCGATGCCGCCACCCGCTGCCGAGGTGACCAGGAAACGGATCGGACGGTCGGGCCAGGAGTCTCGGGCGGCATCCTTCGCCGTCGACTGGAGCGCGGACTGAGCCGCGGCCGGACCGGACACCGTCGCCAGGACTGTGCCGATCGTGACGGTGCCGATCACGACAGTGCTGGTCAGCACAGTGCTGGTCACGGCGGGTCCGGTCGCCGCGGCGACGATGGTCGCGAGCTGCCGAAGCAGGCGCATGGTCGGCTCCTCTCTTGTGTTTTCGCGTTTCCTCGGGTGCGGCGCGGGTGCCGCTCGTTCTTGACTTGCGTATTATTAATAATTAATCAGAGGCCGCGACGCAATTCCCTCCGTCGACATCGTCGCGCCGGACCGAGATGGCCGAAGCGCATCGGCGAAACGGCACCGCAGCAACGGCGGAGGCGGTAACGGGAGGATCGTCCAGTGGAGCGCGGGAACGGGCCGACGTGGCCGAACGGAAAGCGGGTCGCCGTCGCCGTCACGGTGATGTACGAGACCTGGGCCGAGGGAAAGGCGCCGAACTACTCGGTGCAGACCACGCATCTCAAGCCAGGCACCGTCGATCTCGCCGGTCGTGCCTGGTCCACCTACGGCACACGGGTCGGCGTCTGGCGCGTCGTGCGCACGCTCGACCGCCTGCAAATCCCCGGCACCTTCTTCACCAATGCACGATGCGCCGAGCTCTTCCCCGACACGGTGGCGCAGATCGTCCGCTCCGGCCACGACGTCGGCGGTCACAACTACACCCAGGACGCGCTGCTCGCCTACATGGAGCCGGAGGAGGAGCGGGCGACCATCGGGCGCTGCCTCGGCATTCTGGAGGAGAAGGCCGGCAAGCGGCCGACCGGGTGGCTCTCCTCGGTGCTCGCCTTCACCGAGCACACGACCAGCTTCCTGGCCGCCGAGAAGCTGAAGTGGCACGCCGACGTCACCTATATCGACCTGCCGCACCGGATCGAGACGCCGAACGGCGTGCTCGCCGCGGTGCCGAACAGCGACTTCACCGACAACCGCGTTCTGCGCTCCAGCCCGCGCGATCTCTGGGACGTCTACAAGGGGACGTTCGACTATCTGTATCGCACCGAGCCGATGTCCATGCTGGTGCTGACCCTGCACTGCCACTTCGGCGGCAGGCCGATGATCATGTCGGTGTTCGAGGAGATCGTCCGCTACATGCAGCAGTTCCCGGACGTCTGGTTCGCCCGGCACGAGGAGCTGGCCGATTGGGCCCTGGCGGCAACTGCGCCGGAGCATCCCTACAAGGCCCGGTTCTTCTGAGCCCGGTGCGTCGGCCGCCGCGGCTTGTCATCGCTGCGGCCGCCGCGTAAGCGCTGGCGCTTCGGTGGGGAGAGCGTGACGATGACGGAACCGGGACGACGCACCAGGCCTGCGGCTTCGGCACGCGGGCGGACGGCGGCGCCCGTGGCCGGCGGGTCGGTGCGGCCCGAGCCCGCGGTGCGAACCACGCAGCGTCCCCCGGCGGAGCCGCCGCCGCCGTCGCGCAGCCTGTGGCTCGCCGAGGTGCTGCGCGAGCGAATCATCACGGGGGTCTACGCGCCCGGCGAGCGCATCCGCGAGGCGCAGCTCCGCGAAGAGTTCGGCTTTTCCAACGGCCCGATCCGCGAGGCTCTGCAGGCCGTCGTGGCGGACGGCCTCGCCGAGCGCCCGCCTTTCCAGGGCGTCCGGGTGAAGCGCCTCTCCGAGCGGGAGATCATCGAGCTGTTCCAAGTGCGCCTCGCGCTCCTGGAATACGCGGTCGAGCTCGCCGCCCGCAGCCCGACGCCCCAGACCATCGCGGGCGCGGCCGAGCTGAAGCGCAGCATCGACGCCGCCTTCACCAAGCTCGATGCGGGCCATCCGGCGTTCGGCGGCAAGCTGTCGCAATGGCTGCTGGCCGCCGCCGGCAACCGGGTGATGCAAGAGATCTGGGACCGGACCCTGCAGCAGACCCTGATCTACGTGAACGCCGCGTTCGCCCGCAGCCGGGGCCGCAAGAGCCGGGCCCTGCTCATCGCCCTGATCGACCGGATCTGCGAAGGCGACGTCGCGGCCGCCCGCGCGACGGCCCGTGCCCTGACGATCCAGACGCTCGCCGATCTCGGCATCTCCGGCACGCTCTGAGGGCGTTCCGAGGGGCGGCGCCCCGCTCCGCCTCTTGCGCACGCGCGCCGCGTGAGGCAAGAACCCGGCACCCCCGCTTCCCGCACTCGCTCTGTTTCGTCGGAGGCGTCATGCCGCTCTACGGCTTCGCATGCAAAGGCTGCGGCCACATGTTCCAGACCCTGGTGCGGTCGTCGGAGGTGCCGGAGTGCCCGGCCTGCGGCAGCACCGCGCTCGAGCAGCAGCTCTCGCTGATCGCCTCGCCCCAGAAGGGCGGCGCGGACGCGGAACCGGCCTGCACGCCCGGCGGCTGCGCCCAGTGTCCGGGCATGGCGATGGGCATGGGCGGCTGCGGCTGACCGCCGCCGCCTGCCGGTCGGCCATCGGCCGGCAGCCGCCGCACGAGGCGGCGTCTCGGCGCGCGGCCCGGCCGACGGCAGCGGCCGCGTGCCCCGCTCGGACTCCCGGCTTCAGAACCCGTCGACGACCTGCACGACGTGCTCGACCTCGGGCGGCGCCGCGAAGGTGTGGCCGACGCAGTCGCGCCAGGCCTGGAAATCGGGCGAGCCGCGGAAGTCGACCGTGTGGTTCTCCAACGTCTCCCATTTGACGAAGAGGCGGTAGCGCGAGGGTTTCTCGTGGCTCTTCTGCAGGGTTACGCCGGAGCAGCCCTTGGCCCGGCGGAACAGCGGCACCGCCTTCACGACCCCGGCCTCGAACTCGGCCTCCAGGCCGGGCTTCACCTCGATCTGCGCGATTTCCAGGACCATGAACGCCTCTGCGGTCGGAAAAAGGGGAAACGACGGGCCGGATAATGTGTCGGAGCTGCCCGGTCACGCAACGGCCGGCGCCGCTCGCCTGACCTGCGTGCGCGACAGTGCCACCGGATTCGACACCGCGCCGTCGGCCAAGGGAATTGTCCGCACCCTTGCGTCGGCCCTTCGTCGCTACGGGCCGTGCTGCCGCTCCAAAGCCACAGTTCCGGCAGGGGGAATTTGCTGCGCTGGCCGGCTTTTGCGTGAAGAAAGCCGGCTTCGCGTCGCCCGTCCGATCCGCCGCGATCGAGCGTTTGATCTCGGATTCCTTCCGGTGTCCGAATCGGCTTGCACGCCGGCGGATGGCCGGTATCCGACAAAAGGTTGTCGACGACACTGATTCGTGCGGCCGAGTTGCGAAGTGCGCAACCTCGGGACTCTCGCATGTTGTTCCGAATGTCGGGAAAACATGTGGAAAGTCGCCGCTCCCGTGTTTTCGACGAAGAGGTTTCCGAAGCGTTTCTCTCGTGTTTTTCCTTGCGGATGGGGCTAATTCTAATACAATCAGGTTTGTTTGGTGGCACTTCGGACCGAAATCGAGCCCCAGCCGGCCGATAGGCGCAGGGCGAGACCCTGTCTTTACAAATCAAAAGTAAATGTATTCGCGCGGCGCAATTTTTCCGCGGTTAGCCAAATACAGTTTTTCACTTGCGATACAGTCATGCACGTGAGAAGAGCCTTATTCATATCCCGCCCACCGGTTTGTTCGCCGACCGGACCGAGATCGATCGCGCCGAGATCGATCGTCACGAGGTTGCCCGGCACAAGCTCGACCCTCGGAAGAAAACTTCACCTCCATTCAGGAGAGTCGGACAATGGCTAATGTGAATCTCAAGGCCATGGACGTCGATGCGCTGCTCGCCTTGCGGGGCGAGATCGACGACACCCTGGAGGAGCGGAGCCGCGAGCTGAAGAAGCAGCTCAGCGCGCTGGAGACGGCGCGCGGCCGTCCGGCCCGCGGCGCTTCGGCCGGCGGTCGGTCGAGCGCCCTGAAAGGCGTCAAGGTGGCGCCGAAGTATCGCGGTCCGAACGGCGAGACCTGGGCCGGCCGTGGCGCGCATCCGAAGTGGCTGGCGGCGCTGCTCGCCGACGGTCACTCGCTCGACGAGTTCTCGATCGAGGGCGCCGACGAGGCCGAGGTCGAGGAGGTCGCCGAGAAGCCGGCCCGCAAGGGCGCCGCCCGTGGCCGTCGCAAGCGCGGCTGAGCGGCGCGCAGCCTCGTCGCGATCAGGGCGCAGCGGCGATCCCGCCGCGGCGCCGCGGCAGCTTCTCCACGGTCGTATGCACGGCCGTCCGGACGGCCCGGTCCGCGAGCATCGCCGTCAGCAGGCGATCCGCAAACGGGCGCGCTGCGCGTAGCCCCTGTAGGGACGCTCCACCGTCAATGCCGCCCCGAGCGCCTGCGCCCGGGCGGCGAGGCGCGTTTCCAGCTGATCACGCGGCGTGACGTGAAACAGCGCCAGCCACGCCCGCAGCGCCGTGCGAAAGCTGCCCGGCAGCCGCTCCTGACCGCCGAAATCGACGATCTGCACTTCGCCGCCGGGGGCCACCAGGCCGAGCGCCCGGTCCAGCGCGCCGTGCCAGTCCGGAATCATCGACAGCGTGTAGGAGAAATAGACGCGCTCGAACCGCGGCTCGCCGAACACCGCGGCCGGGTCGAGCGTGACGGCATCGGCATGCGCGATCGCGACCCGGCCGCCGAAGCCGGCGCGGGCGATCGCCTCCGCGGCGCTCGCCAGCATCTCGGTCGAGACGTCGACGCCGAAGAAACGCGCCTGTGGCCAGCGTCGCGCCGCCCGCACGAGATTGCGCCCGGTGCCGCAGCCGATCTCCAGCACGCGGTCGCCCGGCCGCGGCGTCAGCCGCTCGATCAGATCGTCGCGACCGAGCAGATAGTATTTCCGCGTGAGGTCGTAGAGGTGCCGCTGGCGGCGGTACATCCGGTTCATGCGCGCGGTGGCGTCGGCGGCCGCCGCATCGCCGCCGCGGTCGTCGATCGCGTGCGTCATCTCAGCCCCGGTCGTCCAGCACGTAGAGATGGAAGCCGCCGTAGATGGCCGAGCGGTCGCGCGCCGTGAAGGCGCGCGAGGCGTCCGCCTCGTAGCGCCAGCGCGAGAGGATCGCGTCGTCCAGGCGACCGGGCAGCAGGCTCGGCTCGGCGGCGGTGCGGAAGATCACCCGCGCGCCGGGCTTCGCCGTGCGGGTGATCTCGCCCCACAGCGCGTCGAGCTGGGCGTCGGTCATCCAGTCCTGGGCATCGAGCAGCACGTAGCGGTCGACCGACTGGGCCGGCTGCGCCGCGAGATGCTCGGTCATCGCCGCGTTGACGACGGCGACGCGGCTCGCGCGGCCGCTCACGGCGGCGAAGTTGTCGCGTTTGAGATAGGGCGGCACCGGATCGCGCTCGCCGTCGCCGTAGCGGCGGCCGAAGGCCTGCCAGGCGAAGTAGTTGTCGTCGAGATCGAAGCCGCAGGTCAGCCGCTCGACCCGGCTGCGCAGCACCGCCGCCATGTCGCCGCCGCCGGCCGAGGCGAGCGCCGCGTACTGGGCCGGCGGAATCCCGAGCCCGTAGAGCGCGACCGGGCGGTCGACCGCCCAGCGCACGAAGCGCTTGTCGAACAGCGGGGCGAGCAGCGTCTGGAACAGCTCGAGCTGTTCTTCACGCGAGCGCGCCGCCAGCACGCGGCGGAGATCGACGCCGTAGAGCCGCGCCACCGCATGGCCGAGCCCGATGAAGTGGCCGAGCAGGCCGTGCTTGTAGACGTTGCGGGCGAACAGCGAGATCCGCCGCCGGCCGAGCCCGAAGGCGCCGCGCCCTTCCCAGTAGGCGCGCGTCGAGGCGTCGAGCCGCGGCGCCAGGTGGTTCCAGTAGGCCTCGACGTTCGCCGCCGCGTCGGCCGTGCCGAAGAACCGGTAGAAGGCGCGCCACGACGGCAGATGTCGGGCGGCGGCGAGCTTCAGCCGCACCAGCGCGACATGCGCCGTGTTGACGTCGACGGCGGTGATTCGCGCCGGGTCGGCGATCAGATAGGAGAGCACGTTGCAGCCACCGGAGGCGATCGCCACGACGTGATGGTCGCGGCCGATCTGCAGGGCCTCCATGTCGACGGCCGGATCCTCCCAGATCTGAGGATAGACGAGCCCCCGGAACATCCAGGCGAAGACGATTTCGGCAAGGCCCTGGCGCGACAGGGCGGGAGTGCGACGGACGGCGGCGCTGACGCCGCACCGGACCTTCGACGGCGAGGAGATCACACCGGGCCTCGATGACTGCGATGAAAGGGATGCGTCCAAGTCACCACGCGCGAACGGCACGCGGTCGAACACCGGCGTGTGTATCGAGCAGCCGGTGACGCCTTCATGACAGTGTGACGCTGCGGCGGGGGACGGGGACGGCGTCCCGAGCCCACGCTGCATCCGATCTTCGCAGCGTCCGACGGCCTTTCGGTCGACGCGAGCGCGCGCCGGACGAGAGGCCGTCGGGTGCCCCGCGAAGTCGTGATCGAGCAGAATGCATTCTACGGTTGCAACTAGGAAGCTAATCTCCTATTAGTTGTGTTGCCGGTTTCGGTTGTGCCCCTGGTGGTGCGATCCCCCGAGCCGGCATCGGGCGAGACCGAAGCCGGACTGTTCCACGATCGAGCCGACATCAGCACGCGACCCCTGTCGCGAGCCTGGTCCGGCGCGTCGCCGCGAGCCGGCCGAGCCAGCAGGGAGGGTGCCGATGCGGCAGAACTTCACCCAGACCATCACGATCGCGGGGACGGTTCGGGCGGTCGACGAGGCGAACGGCAGCTTCACGGTCCAGGCCCGCAGCGGCGACCAGTTCACCGCATTCGTGGGGGTGACGACGAGCTATCAGGTGGTCACCAATCTCGACCAGATCTCGCGCGATCGCGTTCCCGATCCGCTCGCCGATCCGCCCGGCTCGGACGTGCAGATGGCACTGCGCAAGTACATCCAGCGCGATCGGCCCGTCTTCGTCGCCGGGCTCTACCAGGAGGACGGCGACCGCGCCCGCTTCGAGGCGCGCACCGTCTATCTGCTGCACTCGGCCCCGGACCGCTACCTGTTCGAGGAGACCCACTGGTGGCTCGTGCAGGTCACCCAGATGGCGGACCGCATCCTCGACCATCTCTTCGACGAGCGCCGCAACTACACGATCGACGACTTCGCCAAGTTCTACCGCACCAACCTCAACATCCTGGGCCAGCCGGTCGACGACAACGTGCAGGAATGCGCGGTGCTGTCGCGCCTGCTCTACGACCTTTCGACGGCGTTCCTGATCACCGGGGCGGAACGCTACTTCCTCGCCGCCCAGGCGGCCGTGAAGTATCTGCGCGAGGCGTTCCGCTCGTCGAGCCACGACGGCGAGTACTGCTTCTGGGCTTACGGACGCCGCCGCCACACCGAGGGCGAGAAGGGTGAGAGCCTGTTCTTCGCCTCGCAGGGGCCGGACGACGTCGGCACCATTCCGCTCTACGAGCAGATCTACGCCATCGCCGGGCTCACCCAGTACTACCGCATCACGCTGGACACCGAGGTGCTGGAGGACATCCGGCGCACCATCCAGAGCTTCCAGGCCTTCTACTGGGATCCGCCGAGCGCCACCGCCAAGGGCTTCGCCGGCAAGGGCGGCTACTACTCGCATCTCGACCCGGTGACGATGCGGCCCGACACGCCGGCGCTCGGCGAGAACTGCCGGCGCAAGAACTGGAACTCGATCGGCGACCACATCCCGGCCTATCTGGTCAATCTGATCATCACGCTGGAGCCGCTGCCGGCCGGCAGCGCCAGGCCGTACCTCGCCGAGCTGCTCAAGACGGCGATCGCCATCCTGGAGGAGACGACGACCCTGATCGTCGAGAAGTTCCCGGATCCGAGTTCGAAATACGTCAACGAGCGGTTCCACGACGACTGGACGCCCGACCATGCGTATCGCTGGCAGCAGGACCGCGCCGTGGTCGGCCACAACCTGAAGATCGCCTGGAACCTGACGCGCTGCGCCAACTACTTTCACATGCGCGCCGCCCGCCATCGGGCCATGGGCCACGGGCCGCAGGCGTCCGCCGACGACAATCACGCCAAGCGCCTCCTGCAGGTCGCCCGCAAGCTCGGCGACGACATGGCGACGGTCGGGCTCGACGCGGTGCGCGGCGGCATCTTCGATTGCGTCGAGCGGCATCCTACCGGCGGCATGCCGATCCAGTTCGCCTGGGGCGCCACCAAGGATTTCTGGCAGCAGGAGCAGGGCGTCCTCGCCTATCTGATCCTGCACGGTGCCACGGTCGGCGACAGCAGCTATCTGCAGCTCGCCCGCGAGTGCTCGGCGTTTTGGAACCTGTTCTTCCTCGATCGCGAGCGGCAAGGCTACTACTTCCGAACCACCGAGAACGGGCTGCCGATCCTCGACGGCCAGTACGGCATGAAGAGCAGCCACGCGATCGGCTACCACGCCTTCGAGCTCGCCTATCTGGCGCATGTCTACACGCGGACCTTCGTCGACGCGGGGAACGGCGCCGACAACGGCTTCTGCCTGTATTTCCGGATCCGTCCGTCGCCGAGTCAGACGACCATCAACGTGCTGCCGGACTTCATGCCGCCCGGGCGGCTGTCGATCGAGCGCGTGGTCGTCAACGGCATCGACATGACGGCGCAGCTCAAGCCCGCCAACCCGGACGACTTCCAGATCTCGCTCGCCAACCTGCCGGGGGCGCAGGACGGTGGCGCCATCGCGCTCGTCGTCCAGTTCGACGCGATCGCCGTCGGTTGAGCCGCTCGATCGCGCGCCGCACAGGAGACCGTCATGTCGAATGCCCCGCTCGCCGGCAAGAAGATCGCCGTCCTGGTCGAGTCGCAGTTCATCCCGGGCGAGATCCGCCTCTACCGCGAATGCTTCGCCGCCTACGGCGCGACCGTCGAGCTCGTCTCGCGCCTGTGGGGGAATCCGAGCCTGCGCTTCTACTCGACGGTCGAGCCCGGTGTCGTCGACCCGCTCGAGTGGATCGACGTCGACAAGGACGTCGACCAGGTCGCGCTCGAGGACTACGCCGCCGTGATCGTCTCGGCGAACTACACGAGCGTGCGGCTGCGCGCGAGCGAGCGTCGCGACGTCACCGCCGCGAACGCCGCGCAGGTGGCGCGCGAGGTGCCGGCCGCGCGCTTCTTCCGCCGTGCCATGCAGAACAAGGCGATCGTCAAGGGCGCCGCGTGCCACGGCCTGTGGCTGCTCACCCCGGCGCCCGATCTGCTCGCCGGCCGCAGGGTGATCTGCAACTCGGTGCTGATCGCCGACGTGATCAACGCCGGCGGCCTCTACACGCCCTGCGTGCCGAACACGCTGGAGAAGGATCAGGTGGTGGTCGACGGCGACCTCGTCACCAACAGCTCGTGGCACGCCACAGAGGCCTTCGTCGACGCCATCAAGGACGCGATCCTGGCCGGCCCCGCCCGTGACGCGACCGCGCCGCTGCCACCCCTGCCGGAACCGCGCGGAAAACGCCACGTGCTGGTGATGCTCTCGGAGTGGGGCTACTGGGGCGAGGAGCTGATCGGGCCGCTCGAGGAGTTCGATCGCGACGGATACACGGTCGACTTCTGCACGCCGACCGGAAAGCGGCCGAACGCGATCCCCGTCAGCATGGATCCGGACTTCTTCGACCCGCCGCTGCAGCGCCCGGTGACGTCGGCCGAGATGGCCGCCAAGGTGCGGCGCTACGACGATCCGTCCACCCCGGAGGGCGCCCGTCTGCAACACCCGATCTCGCTCGCCGCCTGGTTCCCGGAGCGGCCCTACTATTCGGCGCCCGCCTTCGTGCGGCTGCTCGAGGCCTACAACCGGGCGCTCGAGGCGGCGCGCGAGAGCATCGCCCGCTACGACGCGGTGCTGCTGGTCGGCGGCTCCGGGCCGGTCGTCGACATGGTCAACAACCAGCGCGTCCACGACGTGATCCTGGCGTTCCTCGACGCCGGCAAGCCGATCGCGGCGGAGTGCTACGGCGTCGCCTGCCTCGCCTTCGCGCGCGACATGAACATCCGCAAGAGCATCATCTGGGGCAAGCACGTGACCGGGCACTGCCTGGAGTACGACTACAAGGATGGCACCGCCTTCGTGAAGGCGCGCGACACCTTCCTCGACTTCAACATGGGGCCGCCGCCCTATCCGCTGGAGTTCATCCTGCGCGACGCGACCGGCCCGGACGGCGGCTTCCACGGCAATTTCGGCCACCCGACCAGCGTGCTGGTCGACTGGCCCTTCGTCACCGGCCGCTCGACCCCGGACAGCGCGCTCACCGGCCGCAAGCTGATCGAGGTGCTGGACGGCGACCCGCCGCTGCGGCGGTGGGGGTGGTGAGCCGGTCCGTCCTCTCCGCCGTCATGCCCGGCCTCGTGCCGGGCATCCACGGGCGGCCGAAGGCCGCGCTCGAATATCGGCAACGGGAGAAGCCGTGGATGGCCGGGACGAGCCCGGCCATGACGAGTGAAGGCGGAAGCCTCGCGGGTAACCCATGATCCACCAGTTCATCTTCGCGAGCCCGAAGCCCGGCCTGAGCGAGGCGGCGTTTCAGCGCTATTGGGTCGAGGAGCACGCGGTGCGCTATGCGAGCCGCATCGCGCAGATCAAGAAATACAAGGTCGACACCCGCGTCACGCTGCCGGGCGACACGGCCGAGCCCCTGTGGAGCGGCGTCGCGGAAATATGGCTCGCCAACGAGACCGAGCAGCTCGCCTCGCTGCAGTCGCCGGAGTTCATCGACGGCGCGCGCGCCGACGAGCCGCGCTGGGCCGCGTTCTGGCGCACGCTCGGGCTCGACACCACGGCGCATCTGCTGCTGCCCGGGTCGCCGGAGGTGCGCGGCGCGGCACTGGTGCTGCTGCTGGTGCTGACCAAGCGCCGCGAGGGTCTGCCGCTCGGTGACTTCCGCAGTCACATGCTCGGTCCGCATGCGGCGCTGGCGACGGCCCTGCCGGGATTGCGACGGTATCAGCAGGGCCATGTGCGCGACGGCGCCTACGCGATCGGCGAGGCGCCGCTCGATTGCGTCGAGCAGCTCTGGTTCGACGATGCCGACGCGGTGGGCACGGCCGAGGCCGCGATCGAGGGCGCGATGCTGGCCGCCGACTGGCGCCGCTGCGCCGAGCCGCGCTTTCTCCATCGCATGCTGGTGCGCGAGCACTGGATCATCGGGCCGGAGCCGCGGCGCTGACGGCAGGGTCTCGACCTCTCCCCGCGCGCGGGGAGAGGTCGACGTTCGCGCGTTCAGCGCGGACGTCGGGTGAGGGGGCGTCTCGGCGAGTCTCTGCCTTGCGGAAGCGCCCCCTCACCCGACTCGGACCTGCGGTCCAAGCCACCCTCTCCCCGCGCGCGGGGAGAGGGAAGAAGGGGCCATGTCACTGGAGGCCATCATGCCGATTCCCGTCCATTTCGAGTATCGCACCGGGCTCCGCCATATCGTGCTGCGCGACGTCAGGCTCGCCGGAAGCTGGGACGATCGAGGCCGGCCCTCGGCGCAGTGGACCAGCGTGGCGATGGAGCCTTTCGTCGCCGACGACGGCTGCCCGGCGTTCCGCGCCACCGTCGCGCTCGACGACGCCGCGCTGGGCGCGACGCTGCGCTGGAGCGTGAGCACCGAGACGATCGCCGGAACCGTCTCGGCGATGCCGACCGAGCAGAGCGTCGCGTCGTCGTCCGATCAGCACCGCGAGTTCGTGCTGCGCGGACCCGACCAGGTCGAGCGCTACTTCCTCACCCATTGTCGCCGGCTCGGAGCCAATCCGGTGCTCGGTGACGACGGCACGCGGGTGCGCTTCGCCGTGTGGGCGCCGAACGCTCGCAATGTCGAGCTGGTGCGCGCGACGTTGTCCGGGCCGAACAACGAGAAGGGCGGCTACATCTTCGACGACGGGCGCGGCCTCGATACGGCGACGCCCATGCATCGCGACGACGGCGGCATCTGGACGACGGTCGCGGCGGAGCTGCCGGACGGCGGCGTCTGGGACAGGTACGACCACACGCTCTACATGTACCGCATCACCCGCGACGACGGCTCGATCGCCTATCGCACCGACCTGTTCTCGCGCTGCCAGATCGGCAGCGGCAATGTCGATCCGGCTCGCGGTCCGACCTGGTGCGGGTGCCGCAAGAGCCTCGACGGCACCAAGAGCTGCTCGGTCGTCGTCGATCCGGGCAACGTCACGGCGACGTTCGAGTCTCCCGCCTTTCCGGAGATCCGGTGGACCAAGGAGGACGAGTTCTGGCAGGACGAGCACGATCCGGACAATCCGGTGCCGCGCCGGCTCGAGGATCTGATCATCTACGAGCTTCATGTCGACGGGCTCGCCGCCGGCCGGAGCCCGCGCGGCACCTTGGCGGACGCGATGGCGTTCCTGCCCTACCTGCGTCGGCTCGGCGTCAACGCGGTCGAGCTGATGCCGCTCGCCGAATACGAAGGCTGGGCGAGCTGGGGCTACGGCTCGTCGCACTACCTCGCGATCGAGTACGCGGGCGGCGGACGTGATCAGTTCAAGTGGTTCGTGCGCGAATGCCACCGCCACGGCATCGCCGTGATCATGGACGTCGTCTACAACCACTACATCGCCGACGCCGAGCGGGCCGAATGGGCCTACGACTCGACCGCGCCCGAGCGCAACATCTGGTACTGGTACGAGGGGCGGCCCTCGGACTACTCGTTCCGGGAGGGCGGTTACATCGACAACGAATCGACCGGCTGGGCGCCGCGCTTCTGGGAGGAGAACGTCAGGAAGCTGTTCATCTCCTCGGCCGCCATGCTGGTCGACGAGTTCCACGTCGACGGCTTCCGGGTCGACCAGACGACCTCGCTGCACGGCTATGCGAAGCTGCATGCGGACGGACGTCCGGCGCACGGCGCCAGGACCTTCGGTCAGAAGTTCCTGCGCGAATGGACCCGCACGATGCGGCTGGTGCGGCCCGACGTAATCCTGATCGCCGAGGACCACTCCGGCTGGCCGGCCGTGACGCAGCCGACCGCCGCCGGCGGGCTCGGCTTCGACGCCGCCTGGTATGCCGAGTTCTACCATCAGCTCGTCGGCGACGCGACCAACGACACGGCGCGTGCGCGGCTGCTGAAGTTCGCCGGCTACGGCGACGACCGGCCGCTGAACATGACATGGTTCGCCGGCACGCTGACCGCGAGCGCGCGCGGTCACGTCGTCTATCACGAGTCGCACGACGAAGCCGGCAACTCGAGTTACAAGGAGAACGGGCACACGGTCTTCTCGGCCCGCACCATCGTCACGGCCGTCAACGGTGCGCCGCTGATCGGCGCGACGCGGGGGTTCGCCGAGGGGCGCACCCGCGTGGTCGCGGGCCTCGGGCTGTTCGGGCCGGCGACGCCGATGTTCTTCATGGGCGAGGAGGTCGGGGCGCGCGAACCCTATCGTTATAACGACTTCATCGCCCATCGGGAGGACTTCGAGGCGTTGGCGGAGGCCGAGGGCGCGCGGCTGTTCCGGTACTATCGGGCCGTCATCGCGCTGCGCCGGGGCTCGACGGCGCTGCGCTCGCACGCGCTCGACATCCTGCACGTCCACGACGCCAACCGGGTGCTCGCCTTCCGCCGCGCCGACGCCGGGCAGGAGCTCGTCGTCGTCGCCAGCCTGAGCAATCATGCCTTCGCGGACGGTTATCGCATCCAGCATCCTCTGCTCACCGACGGCGCGTGGCGCGAGGTGCTGAACAGCGACGCGGCCGCGTTCGGCGGCGGCGATATGATCAACGCCGACCGGGTCGCGAGCGCCCATGGGGCCCTGACGGTGCGGCTCGCCGCGAACGCCGTCGCGGTTCTGCAGCGCGTCTAGCCGGGGTCCGTCTGGCAGACGATGTCACGGGCTACGAAACACGGACGGAGGCCCGCCGGCGCGTGCCGGGCGGCGTTTCGCCACATCGGGGTGTTTCCTGATCGGTCCCTCACCGGGCGGTATGTGCGGCGCCGAGCGCGCCGCGATACCGCTGGGGCATCGACCTAGTTTGCCTAAATAATAGTCTGAATGCGCTGCCGTTATGGGCAATTTCCCGGAATCGGAAAGATGACTGACCGGGATCAAGGATCTTTTGCGCGCTGTCGCCTACTACCGCGCCAGTCCACGTCCCCCGCGTGTGTCCCGCCCAGCCTTCCGCCCGGCCGAGGTCGCACTGCATGCCCGCCGTTCCGTCCTCCGAGTCCGCCGTCCTGGATCGTCGACTTTTCCTGACCGGTGGCTGGCGACGCGGCGCCGTCGGCCCGCCGTCGTCTCGATCCGCGAGACGGGACGCGCGCGTCGCGATTCTCGTCCAGGCGGCGCCCGCCCGCCGTGGCGCCGTCGGCGACGCGGTGAGCGCGCTCGAAGGCGTTCGCGTCTCCGAGCCGACGCGCGGCCGCCTGATCGCCGAGGTCCCGGCCGATGTCGTCGCCGCGACCCTGCAGGCGCTGACCGAGATTCCGGGCGTGCTGACCGCCAGCGTGCTGCCCCCCGACATGCCCATTGCGCGCGCGGACGCCGCCGCTTCTCCAGAGGTCACGTCATGACGAAGAGCGACACGGGTGTCCGCGGCACCAATGTCTGTGGCGTGCTGGTCCACGCTCTGCCGGCGCGCGCGGACGAGATCGCGCGGGCACTGGAAGAGATTCCCGGCAGCGAGCTGCACGCCGTGCTCGACGGCGGCCGGCTGATCGTCACGCTCGAGGACACCGAGACGGCGACCGCGCTGTCCGGGCTCGAGACCATCCATCGCACGCCCGGAGTCGTCGCCGCGGCGCTCGTCTATCACGGATTCGATCCGGACCGCGGCCCTGCGGCTCCGCACGTCATGGAGGCTTGAACATGTCCGAGCAGACGCGACGCGACACCATGAAGCTGGCCGCCGTGGCGGCCGCCGCGGCCGCCGCCGGCGTGACGGTCCCCGAGACGGCGGACGCGCAGGTCGCCCGCGGCGACGGCATCCGCTGGGACAAGGGCGTGTGCCGCTTCTGCGGCACCGGCTGCGGCGTGCTGGTCGGCGTCAAGGGCGGCAAGGTCGTGGCGACGCAGGGCGATCCCGACGCGCCGGTCAATCGCGGCCTCAACTGCATCAAGGGCTACTTCCTCTCCAAGATCATGTATGGCGAGGACCGGCTGACCCGGCCGCTCTTGCGCATGCGCAACGGCAAGTACGACAAGACCGGCGACTTCACGCCGATCACCTGGGACCAGGCCTTCACGATCATGGCCGAGAAGTGGAAGGCGGCGCTGAAGAAGAGCGGCCCCTCCGCGGTCGGCATGTTCGGCTCGGGCCAGTGGACGATCTGGGAGGGCTACGCCGCGGCCAAGCTCTACAAGGCCGGCTTCCGCTCCAACAATCTCGATCCCAATGCGCGCCACTGCATGGCCTCGGCGGTCGCCGGCTTCATGCGCACCTTCGGCATCGACGAGCCGATGGGCTGCTACGACGACCTCGAGCACGCCGACGGGTTCGTGCTGTGGGGCGCCAACATGGCCGAGATGCACCCGATCCTGTGGTCGCGTCTCACCGACCGGCGCCTCACCCACGACGGCTGCGAGGTGCACGTGCTCTCGACCTTCGAGCACCGGAGCTTCGAGCTCGCCGACAACGGCATGATCTTCGTGCCGCAGAGCGACCTCGCGATCCTCAACTTCATCGCCAACTGGATCATCCAGAACGGCGCCGTGAACCAGGATTTCGTCGGCAAGCACGTCGCCTTCGCCCACACCGTGGAGGACATCGGCTACGGCCTGCGCCCGACCGATCCGCGCGAGGTGGCGGCCAAGAACGCCTCGCACAAGGCGGGGCAGGGCGGTGCCATCGATCCGGCCGGCATGCGTGAGATCACGTTCGATCAGTACAAGGAGCAGGTGGCGAAATACACGCTGGACTACACGGCGAAGCTCTCCGGCGTCGAGCCCGACAAGCTCGTCAAGCTCGCCAGGCTCTATGCCGACCCGAAGAAGAAGGTCGTCTCCTACTGGACCATGGGCTTCAACCAGCACGCTCGCGGCACCTGGGTGAACAACCTCGTCTACAACATCCATCTGCTCACGGGGAAGATCTCGGAGCCCGGCAACGGCCCGTTCTCGCTCACCGGCCAGCCCTCGGCCTGCGGCACGGCCCGCGAGGTCGGCACCTTCGCGCATCGCCTGCCGGCCGACATGGTGGTGACCAGCCCGGCGCACCGCGCCGTCGCCGAGAAGATCTGGCAGCTCCCCGAAGGCACCATCCCGGGCAATATCGGCTATCACGCCGTCGTGCAGCACCGGATGCTCAAGGACGGCAAGCTCAACGCCTACTGGGTCCAGTGCACCAACAACATGCAGACCGCGCCGAACATGAGCGGCGAGGGCCTGCCGGGCTACCGCAACCCCGAAAACTTCGTCGTCGTCTCCGATCCGTACCCGACCGTCACGGCGCTCGCCGCGGATCTGATTCTCCCGACCGCGATGTGGATGGAGAAGGAGGGCGCCTACGGCAATGCCGAGCGGCGCGGCCAGTTCTGGCGCCAGCAGGTGAAGGCGCCGGGCGAGGCCCGCTCCGACCTCTGGCAGACCATCGAGTTCTCGAAGTACTTCAAGGTCGAGGAGGTGTGGCCCGAGGAGCTGATCGCCAAGAAGCCGGAGCTGCGCGGCAAGACGCTCTTCGACGTGCTCTACGCCAACGGCGCCGTCAACAAGTTCCCGCTCGCCGAGACCCAGCAGGGCTTCGACAACGACGAGTCCCAGGCGTTCGGATTCTACGTCCAGAAGGGGCTGTTCGAGGAGTATGCCGCCTTCGGCCGCGGCAAGGCGCACGATCTCGCGCCGTTCGACATCTATCACAAGGCGCGCGGCCTGCGCTGGCCCGTGGTCGACGGCAAGGAGACGCTGTGGCGCTTCCGCGAGGGCTACGACCCCTACGTCAAGGCCGGCGAGGGCGTGAAGTTCTACGGCAAGCCGGACGGCCGGGCCCGCATCATCTTCTGTCCCTACGAGCCGGCCGCCGAGAGCCCGGACAAGGATTACGACATGTGGCTGTGCACCGGCCGCGTGCTGGAGCACTGGCATTCCGGCTCGATGACGCGCCGCGTGCCCGAGCTGCACCGCTCCTATCCGACCGCGCAGCTGTTCATGCATCCGGACGATGCGCAGAGCCGGGGCTTGAGGCGCGGCCAGTCCGTCAAGGTGATCACGCGCCGCGGCGAGGTGATCACGCGGGTGGAGACCCGCGGCCGCAACAAGATGCCGCCGGGCCTCGTCTTCATCCCGTTCTTCGACGAGGGCCAGCTGGTCAACAAGCTCACGCTGGACGCGACCTGCCCGATCTCGAAGGAGACCGACTTCAAGAAGGCGGCCTGCAAGGTCGTGCCGATCTGATCGGCCGCCCGCACCGTCGTTCGTGAGCATCAGAGCCTGGTCATGCCGACCGAGACCGACCGCAAGACCCCGACCCGCCGCCGCTTCGTGCAGGCCACCCTGCGCACGGCGGTGGGCGCGAGCGCGTGCGGGCTCGGGCTCGCGGTTCTCTCCGGCCAGTCGCGCTCGCTGCCGGCCGATGCGCTGCGGCCGCCCGGCGCCTTGCCCGAGGCGAAGTTCCTGTCCGCCTGCGTGCGCTGCGGGCTGTGCGTGCGCGCCTGCCCCTACGACACGCTGAAGCTCGCCGATCTCGCCGCCGGGCCGGCCGGCGGAACGCCGTTCTTCAAGGCGCGCGGCATTCCGTGCGAGATGTGCGAGGACATCCCGTGCGTGAAGGCGTGCCCGACCGGCGCACTCGACAAGAGCCTGGTCGACATCACGGCGGCCCGCATGGGCGTCGCCGTGATCGTGTCGCGCGACACCTGCCTCAATCTGCAGGGGCTGCGCTGCGACGTCTGCTATCGCGTGTGCCCCGTGATCGACAAGGCGATCACGCTGGAGCAGACCCACAACCGCCGCACCGGCAGGCACGCCGTGTTCGAGCCGGTCGTCCATGCCGACGCCTGCACGGGCTGCGGCAAGTGCGAGAAGTCCTGCGTTCTCACCGAGGCCGCCATCAAGGTGCTGCCGGTGAAGCTCGCGGTAGGTCGACAGGACGAGCACTACCGCCGCGGCTGGGAGGAGAAGCGCAAGGCCGGCCGCGAGCTGGTGCCCGGCATCATCGACCTGCCGGACCGTTTGCCGGAGGTGAAGCCATGAGCGCCGGCGCTCCGGCCGCCACTCCGACTCGATCGGCGTCTCACGGCGCGGCCCGCGCCGCGGCGCGCGTTCCCGGCCGCGAGGCGCGCCGGCTGCACGGCGTCTGGACCGCGAACCGCTGGCTGATCCTGCGCCGGCTGACCCAGCTCGGCGTGCTGGCGCTGTTCCTGACCGGCCCGTTCGCGGGCGTGTGGATCGCCAAGGGCACGCTCGCCGCGAGCCTCACCTTCGACGTGCTGCCGCTCACCGATCCTTTCGTCGTCCTGCAGTCGCTCGCCGCGCGCCACTGGCCGGAGACGACGGCGCTCACCGGCGTCGCGATCGTGATCGGCTTCTATCTGATCTTCGGCGGCCGCACGTTCTGCTCCTTCGTCTGCCCGGTGAACCCGGTGACGGATCTGGCCGCGTGGCTGCGCCGCCGGCTCGGCGTCGAGAAAGGTTTCTCCATGCGGCGCGAGACGCGCTGGCTGGTCGCCGTCGCGGTGCTGGCCGCCGCAGCGGCGACCGGCACGATCGCGTTCGAGCTGATCAATCCGGTGACGCTGATCTACCGGGCGATCCTGTTCGGCACGCTCGCCGGCCTCGCTGTCGTCGTCGCGATCTTCGTGTTCGATCTCGTCGTCGCGCGTGACGGCTGGTGCGGCCATGTCTGCCCGGTCGGCACCGCCTACGGCCTGATCGGCAAGGCGACGCTGCTGCGGGTCTCGGCGCGCGGCCGGGCGCGCTGCGACGACTGCCTCGACTGCTTCGCGGTCTGTCCCGAGAATCACGTCATCGCGCCGGCGCTGCGCGGGCGCGCCGACGCGACCCCGGTGATCCTCTCGGGCGACTGCACGACATGCGGGCGCTGCGTCGACGTCTGCCCGGAGCGCGTCTTCACGTTCACCCACCGTTTCGATCGGGGCGTCGACGCGGCCCCGCCGCCGTCGCCGCCGGTCGCCGGGCCCGACTCCCCGGCGACGCTGGAGAAGGTCTGATCCGATGACACACCGATGGAGGGCAACGATGGCCGAACCGCGAACCCGAGCCGGGCGCGTCGCCCTGATGGCGACCCTCGTCGCGACGCTCGTCGCGCTTCTCGCCGCGACCGGCGGGATGGGGCTCGCGCAGGAGCGCACCTCGCTCAAGAGCCTGCGCGGCGACGTCGGCCTCGAGGAGATCGGCACGGCGCCGCCGGTGGTCAAGCAGGACACGCCGTCCGACGGCATGTTCGGCCGCGCCTATCGCCAGCAGCCGCCGCTGATCCCGCACCGGATCGAGACCTATCAGGTCACCAAGGACTTCAACCAGTGCATGACCTGTCACGACTGGCCGGCGAACATCAAGGCGGGCGCCCCGAAGGTCTCCGAGACGCACTACAACGACCGCGAGGGCAACCGCCTCGACAAGATTTCGGGCACGCGGTTCTTCTGCACCCAGTGCCACGTGCCGCAGCTCGACGCCAAGCCGCTCGTCTCCAGCACCTTCCAGAACGCCACCGAAGTGAAGTGACGGCGCGCCATCGCCGGCGCGCGCCACCGCGCGCCCGTGGCGCGGCAGGACGAGGATGCGACCGATGACCGACCAACCCGCGCAACCGGCTCCCGCGGCGCCCGATGCCGCCTCCGGAACGCCTGCGAAACCACCGGGCCGGCTGCGCCGCCTGTGGCGCTGGTTCTGGAGCCCGTCCGGCACGCTCTCGCTCGGCGCCCTGCTGATCGGCGGGTTCCTCGGCGGCATCGCCTTCTGGGGGGCGTTCCACACCGCCATCGAGGCGACCAACACCGAGGCGTTCTGCATCTCCTGTCACGAGATGGAGGCGAACGTCTTCCGCGAGTATCGGCAGACCGTGCACTACACCAATCGCACCGGCGTGCGCGCGGTGTGCACCGACTGCCACGTGCCGAAGGACTGGACCCACAAGATGATCCGCAAGGTCCAGGCCTCGAACGACCTTCTGCAGCACATCCTCGGCACCATCGACACGCCGGAGAAGTTCAACGCGCGCCGCCTGCACCTCGCCACCAATGTGTGGCGCTCCATGAAGACGACCGACAGCCGCGAGTGCCGCAACTGCCACGACTTCATCCACATGGACTGGTCCGTGCAGGAGAAGCGATCGGCCGAGAACCATCAGCAGGCGGTGAAGAACGCCAACACCTGCATCGACTGCCACCGCGGCATCGCCCACCGGCTGCCGCCCGGTGCCCAGGAGGCGGCCGACAAGCTGTGGCGCGAGCTCTCCAACGGCGCCAACGGCAAGGGCGCGCCGGCCGCGACCGCGCCGTCCGGCGGCAGCGTCGCAGCGCGCTGAGCGGCCGCGAAGCCTGTCGCGCGGGCGCGTTCGCCCGCGCGGGTGCGAGAGGGATCTGCCTCCGACGTGATCAGGAGGCGAAAGGCGTCACATCCCGAACGCCACGCGGCGATCGTTGGAGCGCTTGAGGTTGCGGTAGCGCGCCATCGCCCACAGCGGGAAGAACTTCCGGTAGCCGTGGTAGCGGAGATAGAACACGCGCGGGAAGCCCGTCGCGGTGTAGCGCTCCTCGTCCCACAGGCCCTCGTGGTTCTGGGTGCGGGCCAGATAGGCGACGCCGCGCTCGACGGCCGGATGATCGACCTCGCCGGCCGCCATCAGGGCGAGCAGCGCCCAGGCGGTCTGCGACGCGGTGCTGGGCGCCGGCTCCCAGCCCTTGTAGTCGAGCTTGTAGCTGGTGCCGTCCTCGCCCCAGCCGCCGTCGACGTTCTGGATGCGGATCAGCCAGTCGGCCGCCTTGCGCACCGCCGGGTCGTCGCGGCCGAGGCCGGCGGCGTTGAGGCCGCACAGCACCGACCAGGTGCCGTAGATGTAGTTCAGCCCCCAGCGGCCGTACCAGCTTCCGTCGGGAAGCTGCGTCTCGCGCAGATAGGCGATGCCGCGCGCCATCGCCGGGCTCGTCTCCGGCGTCTCGCCGAGCTGCGCCAGCATCGAGACGCAGCGCGCCGCGACGTCCTCGGTCGGCGGATCGAGCAGGGCGCCGTGGTCGGAGAACGGGATGTTGTTGAGATACGTGTAGGTGTTGTCGGCGTCGAAGGCAGCCCAGCCGCCGTTCTTGCTCTGCAGGCCGAGCACCCATTCGCGACCGCGGTCGATCGCCATGTCGAAACGGCCGTCCCCGCCGGCCGTGCGGGCCCGGTCCATCGCCATCACGACGACGGCGGTGTCGTCGAGGTCCGGGTAGTGGGCGTTGACGTACTGGAACGCCCAGCCGCCCGGCCGCACGCCGGGCCGCGTCACCGCCCAGTCGCCCTCGAGGTCGAGGACCTGCAGGGGCTTCAGCCAGTCGAGACCCTTGCGGGCCTTCTCGACCGCCTTCTCGCCGCCGGCTTCCAGCAGGGCGTGGCAGGTCAGCGCCGTGTCCCACACGGGCGAGACGCAGGGCTGGCAATAGGCCTCCTCGTCGCCGACGACCAGCAGCTTCTCGATCGACCGGCGGGCGACGGCGCGCTCCGGATACTCGGGCGGGAAGCCGAGCACGTCGAACATCATCACCGAGTTGGCCATCGGTGGATAGATGGCGCCGAGCCCGTCCTCGCCGTTGAGCCGCTCGCGCACGAAGGCGAGCGCCGCCTCGATGGCGCGGCGGCGCGGGGCGCGCGGCATCAGCGGGTCGATCGCGCGCAGCACGCCGTCGATGCCGCGGAACAGCAGGAACCACCACCAGCTCTGGTGCGGCGCCTTGCTGGGCGGGCCGACCGTCGCGGGCGGCTCGAGGAACAGCTCGTCGATCGTCACGCCACGCGGGTTGCGGGCCTTCGGCTTCAGGGTCTGCAGCACCAGCAGCGGCACGATGGTGGTGCGCGCCCAGTACGAGACCTTCCAGATGGTGAAGGGCGACCAGCGCGGCAGGAAGATGACCTCCGGCGGCATCACCGGCACGGCCGTCCACGGGATCACGCCGTAGAGGGCGAGCTGGATGCGGGTGAACACGTTGACCCGCGAGCCGCCGCCGTGTGCCAGGATCGCCTCGCGGGCGCGGCGCATGTGCGGCGCCTCGGGATCGTCGCCGATCATCTTCAGCGCGAAATAGGCCTTCACGCTCGCCGAGATGTCGAAGTCGCCATCCTTGAACAGCGGCCAGCCGCCGTGCTCGCCCTGGATGCGGCGCAGATAGACGCCGATCTTGCGCTCGACCTCGAGGTCGGGCGTCTCGCCGAGATGATGGACGAGCAGCACGTATTCGGACGGGATGGTCGCGTCCGCCTCCAGCTCGAACACCCAGTGGCCGTCCGGCTGCTGATAGGACAGGAGCGCGTCCGTCGCCTTCCGGATGTGGGTCTCGAGCGCCGCCATCAGGGTCGACCCGGTGATCGGGGTGGCGTCGGCCAAGGTGGTCACGTCTCGCATCGGACTGCTCTCGTTTCTCGATCGTGTTCTTGTTCGGGGTCGTGCTCGGGTCGGCGCGGCGTCAGATCAGCGCGGCGGCCGTGTTGCCGGACCGGATCGCGCCCTCGATGGTCGCGGGCAGGCCGGTGTCGGTCCAGTCGCCGGCCAGCGCCAGGTTCCTCCACGCGGTCCGCGGGCCGGGTCGCAGCGCGTTCTGCTCCGGCGTCGCCGCGAAGGTGGCGCGCCGCTCGCGCACGATCTGCCAGGCCGGCAGCGCCTCGTCCGTGAGGCGGATCACGGAGCGGACGTCGTCCCAGATCGTCTGCGCGAGCTTTTCGCGCGGCTCCTTCATGAAGCGGTCGGCGTTCGAGGTGGTCACCGAGACGCGGTCCGGAAAGACGAAGATCCACTCCGCCGTGCCGCCGATCACGCCCACCAGGGGCGGCGTTCCGGGCGGCGCGACGGTGCGGAAATGCGTGTTCAGGATCGAGCGGAACTCGGTCGGCGCCGCCAGCCCGGGCACCAGCGCGGTCGCGGTCCAGGCCGGCACCGCGAGGATCACGGCGTCGTCGGGGCCGAGCGCGATCGTCTCGTCGCCGAAGTCGAGCGCGGTGACGCGGTCGCCCTGCGTGACGAGGGCGCGCAGCTCGTGGGTCATCAGCACGGAGACGTCACGGGCGCGCAGATGGTCGAGCGCCGGCTCGACGAACACGGTTCCGAGCCCGCCGGTGGCGACCAACGGCCGGCAGCAGGCGCCGCCCTTCGCCAGCGTCTCGCGCACGATGTTGCGGGCGAGCGCCGCCGAGGCGACCGGCGGCGCGGTGTTCAGCGCCGCGACCATCAGGGGCTCGATCAGCCGCTCGTGGAGCGCGCCCTTGCACGGGATCACCTCGCCGAGCGGCCGCTCACCGGTGAACATCAGTTTCGCCAGCGCGACGTAATCGCGCCAACTTGTCCCGGGGACACGCTTCTGCGGGTCGAAGATCCACCACGGGATGCGACCGTCGTCGATCCGCAGCCGCCAGCCGGTCCGGGTGCGCAGATCGAAGAAGTCGAACGCTGCTTCGGCCGGCCCGTGCAGGCGGTCGGCGGTGCCGAGCGTCGCGGCGTAGTCGAGCGCGGCCTGGTTGGCG
Source organism: Rhodoplanes sp. SY1 (assembly GCF_046000175.1). Classification (NCBI taxonomy): domain Bacteria; kingdom Pseudomonadati; phylum Pseudomonadota; class Alphaproteobacteria; order Hyphomicrobiales; family Nitrobacteraceae; genus Rhodoplanes; species Rhodoplanes sp. SY1. Next base: position 56,113 of record NZ_JBEOMB010000049.1, on the reverse strand, counting down.
GACAGCAGCAGATGATTGCCGTTGTCGATGTAGAGGCCGGTCGCCGCGTCGTGATAGGAGCGGCAGCGCCCGCCCGCCTGCTTCGAGCCCTCGTGCACCGTGATGCGGCGGCCGCTGCCGGCCAGGCGCACCGCCGCGGCGAGGCCGGCGAGGCCGGCCCCGATGATGTGGACGGCGCCCACCATCAGACGAACCCGTACTGCAGCACGATCAGCAGGAGCGACAGCTTGTTGACCTTCACGGGCTCGCGCGGCTGATCGAAGCCGCGGGCCGAGAGGTCGTCGAGAATCGCCCGATAGACCTTGCCCATGATGCGCGGGGCGCGGACCATCCAGCGCGGCGAGCGGTCCATGATCTCGTCGGCCGCCTCGAAGTGTCTTCGCGCCCGCTCGATCAGCGCCTGGCCGATCTGGCCGACGCCCGGATGCGCCGCGACGGCGCGCGGCTCGGTCGTCGTGATGCCGGCCTCGTCCAGAAGCTCGCGCGGAAGATAGAGGCGGCCGTTCTCGGCGTCCTCGTCGATGTCGCGCAGGATGTTGACGATCTGCAGGGCGCGGCCGAGATGGTGGGCGAGCTGCTCGCCGTCCGGCTCGCCCATGCCGAAGGCCTTGACCGACAGCCGCCCGACGGCGCTCGCCACACGGTCGCAGTAGAGATCGAAGGTGGCGAGGTCGGGCGCCCTTATATCGGCCGCCGCGTCCATCTCCATGCCTTCGATGATGGCGATGAAGTCCTCCTTGCGCAGCCCGAACTCGGCGATCGCGGCGGCGAGGCCGCGGTGCTCGGGCGCGACCCGGCCGGCATAGACCTCGTCGAGCTCGCGCCGCCAGCGCTCCAGCGCGGCGATGCGGTCGGCCCGCGGCGCCTCGGAGTCGGCGATGTCGTCGACGTAGCGGCAGAACGAGTAGATCTCGAACATGGCGTCGCGGCGGGCCCGCGGCAGCATGCGCATGGCGAAGTAGAACGAGCTGCCGGCGGCGCGGCGCGACGCGACGGGCTCGGTCTCCTCGGGATGGACGGCGAGCTGGGTCATGGCTGGCGTCGCGGGTTCGCGGGGTCGGCCGCGGGGGTGGCCGGAGCGGCCGGCGCGGCGGGCGGGCGCCGGAAGCGCCCCAAGATGCCGTTGACGAGGCCGAGGAGGCCGAGCGCGGCGACCTGCGGCTTGGCGAGGTGGACGCGCTCGCACAGCGGGTCGCGCACCTTCAGCAGCGCGGTCAGCCGCTCGGCGAGCGTCTGGATCACGGCGACCTCGAGCGCGAGGCGGCGGTCACGGATCAGCGACGAGAACACCCGGCTTTCGGCGAGGAGGCCGTCGGTCTTCGCCGCGAGATCGGCGATGCAGGCCTTGAGGGCAGGGCTCGCCTGCGCGGCGCCCAGATCCTCCACGGCCGCGCCATGGGCCGCGAAGGTGTCGAGCGGGATGTAGACACGGTCGAGCGCCCGGAAATCCTTGGCGCAGTCCTGCAGGTGGTTGATGATCTGGAGCGCGGCGCACAGCCGGTCGTTGGCGTCCCAGGTGGTGCCGCGCTCGCCATGCACGTCGAGCACGAAGCGGCCGACCGGCATGGCCGAGTAGCTGCAATAGTCGATCAGGTCGTCGAAATCGGCATAGCGCCGCTTGGTGACGTCGAGCCGGAACGCGGTGAGGAGGTCGCGCGCGTGGCGCGGCGACAGCGCCCGGTCGGCGAGCGCGATCTTGAGCGCGACGCCCTCCGGCTCGCTCGCGCCGCGGCCGAGCAGGCTGCCCTCCAGCCGGTCCAGATAGGCGAGCTTGTCGGCCTCGAGCAGGGTGGGGTGGTCGGCGATGTCGTCGGCGACGCGGACGAACTCGTAGAAGGCGAGGATCGCCGGCCGGTGGCGCGGATGCACGATCCACGACGCGACCGGGAAATTCTCGTCGTGCGATCCCTTGCCGGATCGCAGATCGGCGGCCGTCGTGGTCACGATCGGATCTCGCACGATGCGATCTCGCGGTTCGGCAGGGCGCCCGAGCGGCGGCGCGCAAAGACGGAGTCGGGGGCGAAGATCGGGGTCATGACGCGACCGGCAGGCCCTTGTTGATGAATCGATGCCCGCGCGTGGACCAGCGACTGGCCGAAGAGCGGGCCGCATCACCCGGGCCGGACCAACTGGAGCAGCGCGCGCGAGCGACAGCGCAAATGTTCGAGTGCTGCAAGGCGTCTGAAGTTCAAAGCATGCAGGGCCTTGGGAGTCAACGCGGGAGCGGCCCGGAACGATTGTTCCGGCTACGTTTTCGGCGCCGCAGCGGCGTCCGGGACACGCCCGGGGGCGACTTTTTCCGGTCCCCGTGCGAACCGGAACGGCCCAGGGGACACCCTCGCCGATGCGGCCGATCGGGGGCCGAGCCGGTGATCGAGCCGGTTGCCCTTGCCGGCCGCGATGATTAAGCCAGGGGCCAAGGTCCCGTCGTCGGACGGCAGGAGCCGGCGCCATGCGGGCGCGGGCGGCCGGGGGCCCGACCGACGGGCATCCGGGGAGAGCCGAGTTGTTGGGCAACACCAAGCACGCCGACGTCGCCAGCGCCGACGCCGGATTTCCCGCACGGCTGGACGCCGTCGCGGCCGAGACCGAGACCCTGCTGGAGCGCCTGCTCGGCGCCACGCCGGAGGCCGGCGAGAAAGCCCGCCCGGACCGGCTGCTCGCCGCCATGCGTTATGCGAGCCTCGCCGGCGGCAAGCGATTCCGCCCGTTCCTCGCGGTCGAAACGGCCCTCTTGTTCGGCGGCGACCGCGCCCGCGCCCTGATGGTCGGCGCCGCCGTCGAGCTCGTCCATTGCTACTCGCTGGTGCACGACGACCTGCCCGCCATGGACAACGACGACCTGCGGCGCGGCCGGCCGACCACCCACAAGGCGTTCGACGACGCCACTGCCATCCTGGCGGGTGATGCGCTGCAGACGCTCGCCTTCGACGTGCTGGGACGGCCCGAAACCCATCCGGACGCAGCGGTGCGCATCGATCTCGTCCTGGCGCTCGCCCGCGCGTCGGGCATCGGCGGCATGGTCGGCGGCCAGATGCTCGACCTCGCCGCCGAGGGGCGCTTCAACGGCAACGTGCCCCAGCCGCTGGACCGCGCCGCCACCGAGACGATGGAGTCGATGAAGACCGGGGCGCTCCTGCGCTTCTCCTGTGTCGGCGGGGCGATCGTCGCCGGCGCCGACAAGGCCGCCCAGGCGGCGCTCGACCGCTACGGGGTCGCCATCGGCAAGGCCTTCCAGGTCGCCGACGACCTCCTCGACGCGACCGGCGACGCCGCCACGGTCGGCAAGGCGACCGGCAAGGACGCCGGCCTCCACAAGGCGACCCTGGTGCGGATCATGGGCATCGACGGCGCCCGCAAGGCGCTGGCCGACCTCGTCGCCGAGGCCGAGGCCGCCGTCGCCCCGTTCGGGCCGCAGGCCGACATCCTCCGCGCCGCGGCCCGCTTCGTCGCCGAACGGAGCCACTGAGGCGGTTTTTCCGGCTCCGGCCTCGTGTCCCGGACGCGGCGCAACGCGCCGCGAGCCGGGATCCAGGAGCCATGCGGAAGGGCCTTGACCGTGCCGCCCCTGGGCCCCGGCTCTGCGGCGCATCGGGCCTTCGGCCCGATGCGCCTTGTCCGGGGCACGAGGCTCCCAGTTCCCGATGTCGAGCGTGCATCGACCTGTTCGGTCGCAGTCGCAAGGACGCGACTGCGGCCCCGTGCGACCGCTATTCTTCCCCGCCATTCGGTCAGCGTATGGCGGACCTGCCGGTGTCGGCGCGGGGATGACGCGGGCTGCGGCCGGCGGTGTTTCGAACAGCCGAACCTGCGTTCCCATAAGCGAAAATAGCTCTTCCGCGACCTCCGGGCCGGCGTCTCGGCGGCGGGCGTGCCGCGGCCTTCGGTCTCCGCGCGCGCCCCTCGGTTTGAGCGAGGTCAATGTGCGCCGGACACGAAACGTTCATGTGAGGGTCGACAAGAAACTCGTGAGGAAGCGCTCGGTCGTCCTGGTGCCTCGCCGGGTGGGGTGCTTTCCATCAATCCTCGCAGGCGACGTGCCATGTCGAGCCTCCTGGACTCCCGCGGCTTCGAGATCGTCGCCCGGCAAGATTTCTCCGACGTCACCTATCTTCTCGAGGTGCGCCATCCCTTGATGGCGAAAGCCGCGCGCGCCGGGCAGTTCGTGATCGTCATGCTCAACGATCACGGCGAGCGCATCCCGCTCACCATCGCCGACTTCGACCGCGACCGCGGCACCATCACGCTGGTGATCCAGGCGGTCGGCAAGACCACGCGCGAGATGCAGCAGGTCTGCCGGGTCGGCACCTTCCTGCACGCGCTCGCCGGCCCGATGGGCGAGCCGAGCCACATCGGCGGCCAGCACCGCGTCGTCTGCGTCGGCGGCGGGCTGGGCGTCGCGCCGATCTTCCCGCAGGCGCGCGCCTACAAGGAGGCCGGCGCCCACGTGACGGCCGTGGTCGGCTTCCGCACCAAGGAGCTGGTCTTCTGGGAGGACAAGTTCCGCGCCTGCTGTGACGAGGTGATCGTCTGCACGGACGACGGCTCGGTCGGCATCAAGGGCAACGTCACCGAGGGCCTGCGCCAGGCGATCGCCGCGCACCCGGACGTCGACGAGGTCGTCGCCATCGGGCCGCCCATCATGATGAAGGCCTGCGCCGAGACCACGCGGCCGCACAAGATCAAGACGGTCGTCAGCCTCAACCCGATCATGGTCGACGGCACCGGCATGTGCGGCGGCTGCCGGGTGAAGATCGGCGACGGCATCAAGTTCGCCTGCGTCGACGGGCCGGACTTCGACGCACATCAGGTCGATTTCGACGATCTCATGGTTCGCCTCAAACGCTTCGCCGCCACCGAGAAGGCGGCGCTGGCGAAGTACGAGGAGAGCTGCCGCATGGGCCGCTAGAGCATGAATCCGAGACGTGGATACCGGTTCTCGGAGGAAGTCGTGCTCGAGCCGACGGCTGCGTGACGGACGGGATGTGACGAACGCCTGCAAAGGTGCGGGAGACGATGGCGAAGCGAAAGACGATCCGGACGATTCCGCGCGAGCGCGCGGAGGTCGGCGAGCAGGACCCGCAGGTGCGGGTGCAGAACTTCTACGAGGTGACGCTGCGCTTCACGCCCGAGCAGGCCGAGCTCGAGGCGAGCCGCTGCATCGAGTGCCCGCGGCCGGCCTGCACGCCGGGCTGCCCGGTCGGCGTCGACATCAAGGGCTTCATCTCCAAGATCGCCGCCAACGACCTGCGCGGCGCCTACGACGTGATCACGCAGACCAACCTCCTGCCCGCGGTGTGCGGCCGCGTCTGCCCGCAGGAGAACCAGTGCGAAGGCGCCTGCGTGGTCGGCAACCAGCTCGCCCCGGTCGCCATCGGCCGGCTGGAGCGCTTCGTCGGCGACACCGCGATCGCGCAGGGCTGGAGCAACGTCCCCTATATCGAGCCGAACGGCTTCAAGGTCGGCATCGTCGGCTCCGGACCGGCCGGCATGGCCTGCGCGGCCGACATGGCGAAGGCCGGCTGCGACGTGACGGTGTTCGAGGCGTTCCACGTGCCGGGCGGCGTGCTGCGCTACGGCATCCCGGACTTCCGCCTGCCCAACAGCGTGGTCGACGCCGAGATCCGCAATCTCGAGAAGCTCGGCGTGAAGTTCATTTGCAACACGCTGGTCGGTCGCCTGTTCACGATCGAGCAGATGATCGAGGAGATGGGCTTCCACGCCGTCTTCATCGGCACCGGCGCCGGCTATCCGAGCTTCATGGGCATCCCGGGCGACTCGCTCAACGGCGTGCTTTCGGCCAACGAGCTGCTCACCCGCTGCAACATGATGCAGGCGAAGGACGAGGGCTTCGACACGCCGCTGCCGATCGGCGCCAAGGTCGCCGTGATCGGCGCCGGCAACACCGCCATGGACGCCATGCGGGTGTGCAAGCGGCTCGGCGCCGAGGAGGTGCACTGCATCTATCGCCGCAGCCGCAACGAGGCGCCGGCCCGCATCGAGGAGGTGCATCACGCCGAGCAGGAGGGCATCGCCTTCCACTGGCTCACCGCGCCGGTCGCGATCCTCGACGACGGCAAGGGCGGCGTGCGCGGCATGCGCTGCATCAAGATGGAGCTCGGCGAGCCCGACGCCTCCGGCCGCCGCAAGCCCGTCACCGTGAAGGGCAGCGAGTACGAGTTCGCCTGCGACCTCGTGGTGGTGGCGATCGGCACCAACGCCAATCCGATCATCGGCCAGACCTCGAAGATCGCGCTCGACAAGCGCGGCTACATCGCCACCGACGCCGATCTCGCGACCTCGCTGGCCGGCGTCTACGCGGGCGGCGACATCGTCACCGGCGCCGCGACCGTCATCAAGGCGATGGGGGCCGGCCGCACCGCCGCGCGCAGCATGAAGAAGTATCTCGGCCTGCGCGACACCGAGGCCGTCTACGCCGATCCGACGCCCCCCGATGCCGCGCTGTTCGGCTTCGATCCGGCCGAGCACAACTTCGTTCGCGTGAAGGCCGTATGACGCGCCGACCGCCCGGTCGGCGCCCGCGATCCCAGAAGACCGACAGACCGGCACACCGACAGACTGCCATCAAGAACGAAAAAGAGACCGTCATGAGCGAGACGCTGACCTCCGTGCGCGAGGACATGCCGGCCGACGAGCCGTCGCCGCCACGCGCCGTCGCCGCCGAACCGACGGTCACCACGCTCGACGAATGCGTCGTCGAGATCATCAGCGACTCGGGCGAGGGGGCGCAGCGCTGCGGCCAGTCGCTCGGCGCCATCGCGGCCCGCATGGGCAACGGGGTGTGGACGGTCGAGATCATCCCGGCCGAGATCCAGCCGCCGGCCCGAAGCATCGCGGGCGCCAGCGGCAACCGCATCCGGCTCGGGGCCGGCCGCATCGCCAATGGCGGCGACGGCGTCGACGTCGTCGTCGCCTTCAACGAGCAGGTGCTGCTCGGCCGCGTGCGGGCCGGCGAGCTGAAGCCCGGCTGCACGATCTTTCTCGAGAGCATGTGGCGGACGCACTCCGATCCGCGCATCGCCGCCGCCTATCGCGAGACCTACGAGGAGCTGGTCGACCGCGGCTACCTGATCGTCGAGATCCCGTTCGAGGCGCTGTGCAAGCCGGTGGTGCCCGATGCGCGCCGCGGCAAGAACATGTTCGTGCTCGGGCTGCTGTGCAGCCTGTTCAGCTTCGACCTCAAGCTCGCCCGCGAGCAGGTGCGGCTCACCTTCCGCAAGAAGTCCGACACGGTGATCCGCGCCAACCTGACGCTGCTGGAGGCCGGCGCCGCCTGGGCCGAGGACAATCTCGACGTCAAGTACCGCATCCCGGCGCAGCGCGCGACGGTGCCGCAGATCGTCGTCAACGGCAACACGGCGCTGGCGCTCGGCGTGCTCGCCTCGGGCATGGAAATCTGCGCCATGTACCCGATCACGCCGGCGACCTCGGCCTCGCACTATCTGAGCGAGGTGTTCGAGCGGGTCGGCGGCATCGTCCACCAGGCCGAGGACGAGATCGCCGCCTGCACGTTCGCGATCGGCGCCTCCTACGCCGGCAAGTGCGCCGTCACCATCACGTCCGGTCCCGGCTACTCGCTCAAGCAGGAGGCGATCGGCCTCGCCGTGATGGCCGAGATCCCGCTCGTCGTCATCAACGTCCAGCGCGGCGGCCCCTCGACGGGCCAGCCGACCAAGGGCGAGCAGGGCGATCTCCTCACGGCGATCTACGGCAGCCACGGCGACGCCCCGAAGGTCGTGATGGCGGCGTCGACCATCGAGGACTGCTTCTACTCGGTGATCACGGCCCGCAAGATCGCCGAGGCCTTCAACATGGTCGTGGTGGTGCTCTCCGACTCCAACCTCGCGACCTCGCAGCAGCCGTTCCCGCGGCCGAAGTTCGACGAGGCGTGGCTCGCCGCGCCGATCGACCAGAGCCCGGTGCCGTTCGGCACCAAGCCCTACGACTGGAATCCCGACACCGGCCTGTTCCGGCGCGTCATCCCGGGCCAGCCGAACGGCATGTACACGGTCACGGGCCTCGCCCACGACCGCGACAGCCGGGTCGCCTACGATCCGGTGATCAACCAGGAATCGATCCGCGCCCGCAGCCTCAAGCTCGCCGCCCTGCAGAAGACCTTGAAGCCGCCGCCGGTGTTCGGCGACCGCACCGGCGACCTCCTGATCGTCGGCTGGGGCTCCACCCGCGGCGCCATCGAGGAGGCCGTCACGCGCGCCCGGGCCGAGGGCCTGAAGGTGTCCTCGACCCACCTGCATTTCCTGCAGCCGCTGCAGCCCGGCGTGAAGGAGATCATGCAGGGCTTCGAGAACGTCCTGTGCGTCGAGGCCAACTGGTGCGACCGCCCCGAGGACAAGCTGATCGACGAGAACAACCGCCGCTTCTCGGCGCTCGCCATGATGCTGCGCAGCCGGTTCCTGGTCGATGTCGATTGCTGGGGCGAGGTGATGGGCCAGCCGATCAAGCCCGGCACCATCCACGCACTCATCCGCGCGCGGCTCGCCTGACGGGAGAACGATCATGTCGATGCCGAAGCACGATTGCCTGGTCCGCCTCGTCGAGGACGATCATCCGCTCGAGGACTATCAGAGCGGCGTTCCGCGCTGGTGCTCGGGCTGCGGCGACAACGCCGTGCTGGCCGCCGTCCAGCGCCTCTGCCGTGACGAGAACCTGCGTCCCGAGAAGCTCGCCTTCGTGTCGGGCATCGGCTGCGCCAGCCGTTTTCCACACTACATGCGGACCTACGGGTTCCACGGCATCCACGGCCGCGCGCTGCCGATCGCCGAGGGCGTCAAAATGGCGCGGCCCGATCTGCACGTCTTCGTCAACACGGGTGACGGCGACTGCTGCTCGATCGGCGCGGCGCACTGGCTGCACGCGATCCGCTACAACATGAACATGACCGTGGTGCTGCACGACAACCACGTCTACGGCCTCACCAAGAAGCAGGTCTCGCCGACCTCGCCCAAGGGCCTCAAGAGCAACACCACGCCGCACGGCGCCTATCTCGACGCCATGAACCCGCTGACCGTGACGCTCGGCGTCACCAACGTATCGTTCGTCGCCCAGGCCGTCGACTGGATCCCGGAGGCCGTCTACGCCGTGATCCGCGCGGCCTTCCACCACAAAGGCTTCTCGTTCGTCCGCATCGTCCAGCGCTGCCCCGAGTTCCTGCCCAACATGTGGGACGCCTGGCTGCGCGATCCGGAGAAGACGCTGCTGCTCGAGCACGACGACGGGATCTCCTTCTCGCCGGGCCTGCAGCGCATCTACAAGAACCGCCAGGCGCACGATCCGTCCGACATCCACAGGGCGCGCGAGATCGCTTCCTGCATCGATCCGGTGCCGGTCGGGATCCTGTTCCGCGACGAGAACGTGCCCTGCTACGAGGACGTGCGCGAGGCCGGCACGCCGCGCTCGCTCGACATGGTCAAGACCGGCCTCGAGGCCGAGCTCGACAAGTTCACGGTGTGGCCCGACGACGAGCCCGCGGTTCGCATCGCCTGATCACTTCGGAGGCCCGCGACGCGCGGGGACGAGACCCATGGACGCCGACGTCAGGACCCAGCTCGCCTTTCACGTGCTCGGACGCAGCACCGTCGGCGCCAAGCCCGCCGACAGCGTCGGGCGGCTGCGGCCGGCGCTGCTCGCCGCCTATGCGGATCTCGCGAGCCTGCGCCACGACTACCCGCTGGTGCTGGCGCGCGACGCCGCGCCCGCCGATGTGGTGCGCACGCTCACCGGTCTCGTCGATGCCGCCCTCAAGGAGGTCGCGCCGCGCGGCCCACAGGGCGAGAAGATGCGCCGCCAGGCGCTGCGCATCGAGCGCGAGATTCGCGCCCGCTCCGCCGCCGGCGGGCTGTTGTCCGTCGTATGGGACGAGGTGGTGGCCGGCCTCGCCGCGACCGACCCGAGCTTCGCCGAGACCGGCGCGGCGGTGCGCGCCGCGATTCCGGTCGACGGCGAGCTGCTCGCCTGCACGGCGCAGACGCCGCTCGCCATCGTGCGCCATCTGTGGCGGCTGGAGCAGGAGCAAAAGCTCGCGGGCCTCGCCGAGCGGGTCGAGGGCATCATCCTCAAGCTGACCGACATCCTGGCCGCCGACCTGGCCCGCTCCGAGGCGGGGCGGGCGCCGGACGCGCTCGCCGCCGCGGTCGGTCCCGGCTTCTCGGAGCTGTTCGACTTCTCCACCATGTCGGAGCTGCTCGGCTCCGTCTCGGCCTCGGGCCCGGTGTCGAAGCGCCGCCGCCGACGCATCGAGGAGGCGCTCGCCGTCCTGGAGGCGCAGCCGCTCCTCAAGGCGCTGCGCACCCGCGACCGCGTCGCCGAGGAGGCGGCGCTCGCCGCCCTCGTCGTGACCGACTGCACCACGGCGCTCGCCGCCTGGGAGGCGCGGCGTCCCGATCTCGTCGCCCTGATCCGGGCGATCGCCATCGCCGAGCTGGAGATCGACGGGCGCTATCGCGAGGAGGAGCACGATCCGTTCTTTGCGGCCTATTCGGAAGCCGCGCTCGGCACCAGCGATCTGGCGCTCGGGCCCGACCTCCTGGTCTGTGTCGAGGACGCCGGCGCGCTCCGCCGCGCCGAGGTGCTGGAGCTGCTCGCCGCCGGCGTGCCGGCCAAGGTCGTGGTGCTGACCGGCGACGTGATCGGCGACCCGGGTGTCCAGCACGGCGCGCCGACGCTCGCCGGCACGCGGCTCGCCACCATGGCGACCGGGCTCGACGACGTGTTCGTGCTGCAGACCACCGTGGCCGCGCTCGGCCGCTGCGGCTCGCGCATCGCCCGCGGTCTCGCCTATGCGGGGCCGACGCTGATCTCGATCTACACGGGCACGGGACGCGATGCCGCGGATCCCGTGGCGCCCTATCTGCGGGCCGCCGCGGCGACGCAGGCGCGCGTCTTCCCGAGCTTCACCTACGACCCGTCCGCCGGCCCCGGGCTCGCCGAGCGCTGGGACGTCGCCGACAATCCGCGACCCGACGCCGACTGGAGCGTCCACCCGTTCCGCTGCGAGGATGCCAAGCAGCAGCGCATCGTCGGCGAGATCGCCTTCACGGCGGCCGACCTGATCGCCGGCGATCCGCGCCACGCGCATCTGTTCGGCCTGGTCGAGAGCGCGCACTGGAACGACGCCATGGTGCCGGTCGACGTGTGGATCGCCGGGCCGCCGCAGCCGGTCGGCGCCGTGCCCTACGTGCCGGTGGTCGACGACCAGAACCGCCTGTGGCGTGCCGTGGCGAGCGAGCCCGTCATCGCCGCGACGCGCCGCGCCCGCGAGGCGTGGCACCGCCTGCAGGAGCTCGGCGACATCCACAACTCCTGGGCCGAGCGGCGCTCGACGGCCGAGCGCCTCGCGCGCGAGCAAGCCGAGCGCGAGGCCGCCGAGGCGGCCGGCGAGGAGGTGCCTGCTGCTGCTCCGGCACCGGCGCCGGTCGAGACCGCGGCCGCGGCGCCGGCTGCCAAGGCACCGGTCAAGGAGGTCGCCAAGGAGGCGGCAAAGCCGGCGCCGGAGAGCGCCGCCGCGCCGAGCGGCGAGCCCTATATCGAGACGCCGCGCTGCACGAGCTGCAACGCCTGCCTGCAGGTGAACACGCGCATGTTCGTGTACGACGGCAACAAGCAGGCGATGATCGGCGACCTGACGGCCGGCACCTACCGCCAGCTCGTCGAGGCGGCGGAGAGCTGCCCGGTCGGCATCATCCATCCCGGCGAGCCGAAGAACCCGGGCGAGCCCGATCTCGACGACCTGCGCAAGCGCGCCGCCGCCTTCGGCTGACCGCCGAACGTTCGATCGAGCACAGATCATAGAGGGCATGGCGCGTTGGCGCCGTGCCCCTGCGGTCGAACCCGTCGGCGCACGCCGCCGAGCGCCATGACGCGCGGCCTCGCTACGGCGTCATGTCGCCGCCCGTTTCCTTGACAGCCCCGCGCTCGGCACCCCACACTCGTCCCGGCTTTGTATGACGAGTATGCGGCGCGCTTCTTGCATTCTCCGAGGCGCCCGCCGTTCCGGCCGGACGACCCCGCGATCGCCCCGATCCGGATCGGGTCCGGCACGCCCAACCGGAGACCTCGACATGCTCGGATCTCGCCCGTCACGCCGAACGCTCGCCGTCCTCGCCCTCGGTGCCGCCACGACGGCCGCGGCAGCGCTCGGTATCGCGGCGCCGGCCGCCGCCCAGGATACGGTCAATGTCCGCTTCTCGTGGAAGATGAAGGGCGAGTACGGCACGTACTTCCTGGCGCAGGAGAAGGGGCTGTTCAAGGCGGCCGGGCTCGACGTGAAGCTCGGCGAGGGGGCCGGTGCCCAGGCCGCGCTCGGCGCGCTGATCCAGGGCCAGGAGGACATCGTCATCCTGCCGGGCGTGTTCGCGCTGAGCGCGATCCAGAAGGGCCTGCCCGTCAAGATCGTCGCGCTCTACCACCCCAAGACCCCGGTGACGCTGATCACCTATCCGGACAAGCCGGCCAAGACGCCGAAGGATCTCGCCGGCATGACGGTCGCCCACTCGGTCGGCGAGACCGGCACCAGCTATCTCGACGCCTTCCTGCGCCTCAACAAGGTCGATCCTGCCTCGGTGAAGCGCACGCTGATGAACGCGCAGGCGCGCGTGCCCGCCTTCATCCAGAAGCAGGTGGACGTGGTGAGCGTCTACCAGACCAACGACCTGCCGATCATCCGCGAGCAGCACAAGGGCGTCGACTTCGTCGTGATGGACATGGTCGAGTACGGCCTGGCCGTGCCCGGCATGGCGCTGGTGACGAGCGACCAGAATCTCGCCAAGAAGCCCGACGTGCTGAAGCGTTTCCTCGAGGCGTCGGCGAAGGCCGTGACGGCCGCCAAGGCCGACCCGATGGCCGCCACTCAGGCGATCCGCACGAACTGGGCCTCGCCGCCCAGCGAGACGGCGGTGCTGGAGCAGGTCAAGGCGACGGTCGGCGCGATTCCGGTGCCGGCCGGCAAGCCGATCGGGTGGATCGAGGAAAAGACGATCACGGACGCGCTCGAACTGCTGAAGTCCGCCGGCGAGATCGACGCGCCGAAGCCGGCCGCGACCTTCTATACCAACGCGCTGCTGCAGCCCTGAGCGACGCCGCGGGACGAGGCGGCACAGCGGGGGCATCGGCGTGACAGTCCAGCAGCAGCGGCGTAAGCGGCACCTCGTGCGTGCCATCACCGAGACGGCGGCGGCGCCCGTGCTGGCGCTGCTCATCCTGGCCGTGTGGGAGATCGGAGCCCCGCTCGCGGGGCTCTCCAGCTTCATCCTGCCGACGCCGACGCAGATCCTCGGGCGGATCGTGACCGATCATCGGCTGATCGCCACTCACGCGGGCGTGACGCTGTTCGAGACGGTCGCGGGCTTCGCCATCGCGGCCGTCACGGGCGTCGGCACGGCGCTGATGATCTTCTACTCGCGCCTGTTCGAGCGAGCCATCTATCCGCTCCTCGTCGCGCTGCAGACCATCCCGAAGGTGGCGCTCGCGCCGCTGCTCGTTCTCTATCTCGGTTACGGCTACGCGCCGAAGCTGTTTCTCTCCTTTTTGCTCGCCTTCTTTCCGATCGTGATCGCGACCGTGGTCGGGCTCAACAGCCTCGACAAGACGATGGTGAGCCTGGTGCGCTCGATGGGCGCCAACGAGTGGCAGACCTTCGTCAAGGTGCGATTGCCGGCGGCGCTGCCGAGCCTGTTCGGCGGCCTCAAGGTCGGCATCAGCCTGTCGGTGATCGGCGCCGTGATCGGCGAGTACGTGGCGGCCGAGAAGGGGCTCGGCTACCTGCAGCTCCAGGCGAGCTCGCAGTTCGACACGACGCTGAGCTTCGCCGCCATGATCGTCATCGCGGCGCTCGGCGTGATCACGTTCTGGAGCCTGGAGGCGCTCGAGAAGCGGGCCGTGTTCCAGCGCGAGGCGGCCCGATGAAGGACCCGACGCCCGCCACCACCCGCCTGCACGGCGTGTCGGTCGCGATCGAGAACGTCACCAAGACCTACGAGCTGCGCGACGGCAGCGATCTGCTGGCGCTCGACCGGGTGGATCTGTCGATCGCGCCCGGCGAGTTCGTCGCCATCGTCGGCCCGTCCGGCTGCGGCAAGAGCACGCTGCTGTCGCTGGTCGCTGGCCTCGCCCGCTGCTCGACGGGCCGCATCCTCGTCGACGGCGAGGAAGTGAAAAGACCGCACGCAAAAGTCGGCGTGGTGTTCCAGACCGATCTCCTGCTCTACTGGCGCACCGTGATGGACAACATCCTGCTGCCCATCGAGATCAAGGGCTGGCGCAAGCAGGACTATCTGCCGAAGGCCGAGCGCCTGCTCGAGCAGGTCGGGCTCGGCGGCTTCGCCGAAAAATATCCGAGCGAGCTGTCGGGCGGGATGCGCCAGCGTACCGCGATCTGCCGCGCCCTCGTGCAAGAGCCCGGCCTCCTCCTGATGGACGAGCCGTTCGGCGCGCCCGATGCGCTCACCCGCGAGCAGATGATCACGGATCTGCAGGCGATGTGGCTGTCGGTCGGCAACACGGTGCTGTTCATCACCCACTCGATCGAGGAGGCTGTCTTTCTCGCCGACCGCGTGCTGGTGATGTCGCCGCGCCCCGGCCGCGTCGACCTCGATCTCGGCGTCGCGATCGAGCGGCCGCGCAGCTGGCGCAGCCGCACCGATCCGGCCTTCATCGACCACATGTCGCAGATCCGCGGCATCTTCGAGGCCCGCGGCGTGCTGACGAAGGGGTAGCCGCCGTGACCGTTCCGAGGCGTCTACAATCCGCTCGTCCCCGCGAAGGCGGGGACCCAGGGCGACACGGCATGGGGCACCTGGATGCCCGCCTTCGCGGGCATGAGCGGAGCCCGGGGCACGGCATTCCGTCTCACGACGGGCCGAACGCAGTGCAGTCCCGCTCCTGACCAAATCACGTCCGAACTCACGTCCGCATCACGCCATCACCACCCGACCCCCATCGAGAGACCTCCCATGAAGGCCGAACTGGTCATCAAGAACGCCCGCGTCGTCGATCACGACGGCGAGTTCTTCGGCGGCGTCGCGGTGACGAACGGACGCATCGTCCTCACCGGCACGAACGACGCGCTGCCCGACGCCACCCGCACGATCGACGCCGAGGGCCGGGTGCTGATGCCGGGCGTGATCGACCCGCACTGCCATCTCGGCGTCAACTACCCCTACGACGAGGACATGCGCTCGGAGACGGCGGCGGCGGCGAGCGGCGGCGTCACCACGGTGCTCCTCTACATCCGCAACAAGAGCGGCCCCTACGTGCCGTTCTACAAGGAGCGGCGCGCCGTCGGCGAAGCGAACAGCCTGATCGACTTCGGCTTCCATTTCGGCATCCAGCGCGAGGAGCACATCCACGAGATCCCGGACATCGTTCGCGAGACCGGGGTGCGCTCGTTCAAGTGCTATTTCGGCTACGAGCCCGACAACCCGATCGGCATCGTCCCGGCGACCGACGGCTGGGTCTACGCCACCATGCGGCATCTGAAGCAGATCCCCGGCGGCGTGATCAGCGTGCATTGCGAGAACACCGGAATCGCAACGTGGCTGAAGGACGAGATGAAGGCGACCGGCCGCCAGGATCTCGGCGTCTACAGCGAGTCGCGCCCGGCCTTCTGCGAGGAGGAGACCATCAAGCGGATGATCTTCCTGGCCGAGCGCACCGGTTGCCCGCTGCATCTCGTCCACACCTCGGTGGGGCAGGGCCCGGTGCTCGCCGCGGAAGCGCGCGGCCGCGGCATCGATGTGACGGTGGAGACCTGCCCGCACTACCTCACCCGCACCTGCTACGATCCCGACCTCGACATGAAGGCGAAGATCTCGCCGCCGCTGCGCGACCGCGGCGAGCTCGAAGGACTCTGGCGCGGCGTGCTCGACGGCTCGGTGTACAGCCTCGGCACCGATCACGTGCCGTTCGTGCCGAAGAAGGGCGAGAACATCTGGACCGAGGTGCCGGGCGTCGTCAGCTTCCCGTGGGAGCTGTCGCTGCTCCTGCATTTCGGCGTGCATCAGCGCGGGCTGTCGCTGTCCCGGCTGGTGCAGCTCAACTCCTATCATCCGGCGCGCCGCTTCGGCCTGTGGCCGCGGAAGGGCTCGCTGCAGGCGGGCGCCGACGCCGACCTCGTGCTGGTCGATCTCGACGAGGAGCGCACCGTCCATCACACCGGCCACGGCCATTGCATCTACGAGGGCTGGACGCTCAAAGGCTGGCCGGTGCTCACCGTGTCGCGGGGCGACGTGGTCCACGAGAACGGTGCGGTCGTGGAACGCTACGGCCGCGGCCGCTGCGTCATCCGCCCGGACTGAGATGATCACGACGAGCCCACCGGAGAGCTGGCGCGACGCCGGCTGGGCGGCGGCCCCGCCGCTGCCCGAGCACCTGCTCGCGCCGGTGCGTGCCGCCGCGACCCGGGCGCTCGCCGAGAGGCCGTGGCCGGAGCTTCTGTGCGGCGTCCACAATCCGTTCGGCCGCCACGTCTGCGTCGCCGACGCCTGGAGCTTTCTCGACATCGGCGAGAGCGCCGCCGTGCTCAATGCGGTCGAGGCCGTGCTCGGCCCCGACCTCGTGCTGTGGGACAGCGAGATTCTCTCAGGCGCCGCCGCGCTGGACCGCGACGAGGCGGCGTGGTGGCCGGTGGAGCCGCTCGCCGGCGCGCTGGTTCTTCTCACGCTCGCCGACGGCGCAATGCGACTCGTCGACATCACGCGACTCGCGAGCGCCGCGCCGGCGGCGCCGCTGGCGTCCGGGCCGATCCTCGCGCTCCGTTACATGCCGGCGACCTCGCGCTACGTTCGCGATCCGCGCGCGCCGCAGAACCAATGCGGCGCCGAGCGGCGCGTGCTGGTCAATCTCGCGACGCGGCCGCTGTGGCTGGTGCGCGGCCGCGATCATGCGGGCAACGACTTCGCCACCGGCTTTGCGCTGCCCGCCGCGCAGTGGGCCGGCGCATCGTCGCTCGACACACCGTCGCTCGACACGCCGTCGAACCCGTGAAAGAAGAGCCGGCATCCCGGCCGAGGAGCTAGAAAAATGTCGCTGGACGCCATCGAGATCGAGAGCGCCGCGCTGCTCGTCATCGACATGCAGAACGGCTTCCTGCACGAGAACGGCACGCTCGGGGTCTCCGGAGTCGATGTCGGCCGGCTGAAGACCATCGTCGGGCCGACCAGGGCGCTGGTGGAGAAGTTCCAGAATGCCGGCGTGCCGGTGATCTGGACCGTGCAGGAGCATTTCGCCGTCGACGCCAGCCGGGCGCGAAAGAGGCTCGCCGCCCACACGGCGTGGCGCAAGCAGGTGTCGTGCCTGGCCGGAAGCTGGGACGCCGCGATCGTCGACGAGCTGAAGGAGCTCGCCGCCAAGAACCCGACCTTCGTGCTGCGCAAGCACCGCTTCGGCGCCTTCCACGAGACGCGGCTGGAGATCCTGCTGCGCCAGCTCGGCGTGACGACGCTGTTCGTCACCGGCACGACGACCAATGCCTGCGTCGAGACCTCGATCCGCGAAGCCTATCTGCGCGACTACGACGTCGTCGCCGTGACGGACTGCATCTCGGGCGTCAACGCCGCCTGGGAGGAGACGGCCCAGAAGGTGTGGGCGCAGTATTTCTGTGTGCTCGCGGGATCCGGCGAGGTGAGCGCCTGGGTCGATGCGAAGCTGGCGCCGCGGATCGTGTCGTTCGCCCACATGCTGCTGCAGGTCGCCGACATCGAGGCGTCGCGGCGCTTCTACGCGGACCTCGTCGGCTTCACGCCGCGCGTCGCGAAGCCGCTGCCGGACGGGCGGCCCTTCGTGCCCTTCGTGCAGGGGCTGGCGCTCACCTCGGGCGGCGCCGGCGCCCGCCAGATCGACCACATGGCGTTCCAGGTGAAGGACGTGCGGGCGCTCGCGGCGCGCCTCGAGGCGGCCGGTGTCATGTTCTTTCAGCCGCTGCACGACGGCATCTACGGGCTGACCATCTATGTCGCCGATCCGGACGGCACCAAGGTCGAGTTCTTCGAGCCGGGGATGGTGCTGTAGCGTCCGAGATCGCCGCACGTTCGATCCTCGTGTCCCCGGCACGGCGCAACGCGCCGTGACCCGGGACACGAGGAGCGAACGGACGAGGCGTCGCCGAGGTCCCGCCGTGTCGCCCCTGGGTCCCGGCTTTCGCCGGGACACGCGGAGGTCGGCAGATGCTGCGGCCTCCTCAGCTCGTCTCCTCCGCAAAGACCTTGGCGCGGCCGGAGCGGATGGCGGGGAGAAGGAGGATCAGCACCACGATGGCGGTGAGGATCAGAAACACGAGGCTGATCGGGCGCTCGACGAACACGGCCGGGCTGCCGTGCGAGATGAGGAGCGCGCGGCGCAGGTTCTCCTCGATCAGCGGCCCGAGGATGAAGCCGAGCAGCAGCGGCGCCGGCTCGCATTGCAGGCGCTGCAGCACGTAGCCGACCAGGCCGAACACGCTGGCGATGATCACGTCGAGGGCGTCGTTGCGGATCGAGTAGACGCCGATGCAGCAGATCAGCAGGATCGACGGGTAGAGCAGGCGATACGGCACGGTGAGCAGGCGCGCCCACACGCCGACCAGCGGCAGGTTGAGGACGACGAGCAGCAGGTTGCCGATCCACATCGAGGCGACGAGGCCCCAGAACAGGTCGGGCTTCTCGGCGATGAGCTGCGGCCCGGCATAGAGGCCGTGCATCATCAGGGCGCCGACCATCAGGGCCATCACCGGGCTCGCCGGCAGGCCGAGCGTGAGCAGCGGGATGAACGCGGTCTGCGAGGCGGCGTTGTTGGCGGCCTCCGGTGCCGCGACGCCCTCGATGGCGCCGCGACCGAAGCGGTCCGGCTCGCGGGCGATGCGCTTCTCCAGCGCATAGGCCGAGAACGAGGCGAGCACCGGCCCGCCGCCCGGCAGGATTCCCAGCGCGGCGCCGAGCGCCGTGCCGCGCGCCGCCGGCTTGACGATCGCCTTCAGGTCGTGCGGCGACGGCCAAAGCCCCTTGTAGTCCTTCACGTACTCGCGCGCCTCCGCGCCGCGGCCGAGATTTGCGATGGTCTCGCCGATGCCGAAGATGCCCATCGCGATGACGGCGAAATCGATACCGTCGCCGAACTGCGGCACCCCGAAGGTGAAGCGCGGCAGGCTCGAGTTCACGTCGATGCCCATGGTGCCGAGCAGGATGCCGGTGAGGATCATGCCGATCGCCTTGACGACCGAGCCGTGCGCCAGGATCACGGCGGCGACCAGGCCGAACACCATCAGCGAGAAGTAGTCGGCGGGTCCGAAGTCGAGGGCGAACTCGGCCAAGGCGGGCGCCGCGAAGGCGATGATGAAGGTCGCGATCGTGCCGGCCATGAAGGACGACAGCGCGGCGGTGGCGAGCGCCAGTCCCGCCTTGCCCTGCCGCGCCATCTGATAGCCGTCGAGCGTCGTCACGACCGAGGAGGACTCGCCCGGCAGGTTGACCAGGATCGCCGTGGTCGAGCCGCCATAGGCGGCGCCGTAGTAGATGCCGGCCAGCATGATGATGGCCGCCTGCGGCTGCAGCGTGAAGGTGACGGGCAGCAGGATCGAGATGGTGGCGACCGGGCCGAGGCCCGGCAGCACGCCGATCGCGGTACCGAGCAGCACGCCCAGGAACGCATAGACGAGATTGATCGGATCGAGCGCGACCGAGAAGCCGAGCGCGAGATTGCTCAGGATGTCCATGACGGCCTCACCAGCGCGGGAAGGGGTGGAGCGGCAGGCTGAGGCCGAGCCAGAACAGGAGGGCGATGAAGGCGACGAGGCCGGCGGCGAGCAGCGCGACCTCGATCGGGCGGAAGTCGCGGTCGGCGAGCCGTGCCAGCACCACGACAAGGATGCCCGAGATCACGAAGCCGGCCTTCTCGACCAGGAGGCCGAACAGGAGCGTGCCGAGCAGCACGAAGACGAGCGGCCGCAGCGCGATCCCTTCGATGCGCTCGCCCGGGATCACGAGCGAGCGGCCGACCAGGATCAGCCCGAGCAGCACGAGCCCGGAGGCGACCAGCAGGGGATAGTAGCCGGGGCCGATGCGTGCCGGGGTGCCGATCGGATAGCTCCAGCCGTACACGATGGCGAACAGGCCGAGCGAGACGAACAGGAGGCCGGTGACGAGATCGGTCGTGAGACGCAGGCGCACGGGCACCTCCCTCGCAGTGGCGGATCAGGCGCGTTTCGGCCGTGGCGCCGAACGCGAGGTGCGAACAGGTCGCTACGCGACACCTCGCCACGCACTCCGCTCATTCCCGCGAAAGCGGGAATCCAGGCGGCGCTTGCCGCATGGCCCTGGGTCCCCGCCTGCGCGGGGACGAGCGGAATTCGGGGCGTGCTTCGTCGGCATCGCGATCGCCTCGGCTTCGGGCCGCGAGGCCCGGGCGGTCGGCGCTTTGCTGTCCTCAGTCCGGCTTGGCGCCGGACTCTGCGATCACCTTGGCCCAGCGGGCCGTGTCCTTGGCGATGAAGGTCTTGAACGCCTCGGGCGACTCGCTCGCGACCGCCGTGACGCCGCCTTCCTGCATGCGCTGCTTGACGGTCGGGTCCTGGGTCGCCTTGACGATCGCCTGGAACAGCTTGTCGACGATCGGCTTGGGCGTGCCGGCCGGCACCAGGAAGCCCTGCCACGAGGTGGCGACGATGTCCGGATAGCCGAGCTCGCCTACGGTCGGCACGTCGGGCAGGATCGGGTTGCGCTTCGCGTCGGTGATGGCCAGCACCTTGATGCGGCCGGACTTGATGTGCGGCATCGCCGAGGGCAGTGTCACCGACATCACCTCGACATGGCCGCCGAGGATGTCGGCCACGGCCGGCCCGGCGCCGCCCTTGTAGGGCACGTGGTTCATGTCGAGACCGGCGGCCTTGCGGAACTGCTCCATCTCCAGCCGGTCGACGCTGCCGCTGCCGGGCGAGGCGAAGTTCACCTTGCCGGGCCGCCCCTTGGCGTAGTCGATCAGCTCCTTCATGGTGTTCGGCGGGAACTTCGGATTGGCGATGAAGACGCTCGGCGTCTCCGAGGCGACCGACACCGGGATGAACGCCTTGTCCGGCTTCAGCGTCATGTCGGGGAACAGCGTCGGGTTGATCGACACGGTGCCGACATTGCCGAAGAACACCGTGTAGCCGTCCGGCGCGCCGCGCGCCGCGACGTCCATGCCGACATTGCCGGCGGCGCCGGCGCGGTTCTCGATGACGATCTGCTGACCGAGCGCCTGCGACATCGGCGCCTGCAGCAGCCGCATCGCGAAGTCCGATGCGCCGCCGGGCGCGAACGGCACGATCACCCGGATCGGCTGGCTCGGATACTTGGCCGGGTCCTCGGCGGCGCGCGCGCCGATCACCGGAGCGAGCGCGACCGCGCAGGCGGTCCCGAGCAGAAGGCCGAAGGCCCTTCGACGGTTCAACATGGTCGTCCTCCGTGCGGCTCTCTGACGGAGCCTCTCGTCTGCTGATGGCCGGGGCCGGGCGGCAATATCGTCCGGCCGTCGTCGCGCACCGCGCGTCGCGTCGATCAGGCGGTCAGCTCGGCCGGGTCGAGCGGCAGCGGCACCGGTGCCTTCCGCTTGGCGGAGAGGTCGAGCGCCTTGGTGAGCATCAGGTTGCGGTGGGCCTCGGCGGCCGTGGCGGCGACGGTCGGGATGCCGAGCGCCATGCGGTTGAGCCACGACACGGTTTCCTCCGCCATCGGGCCGCGCAGCTCGCCGAGCGCCATGTCGCCGGGCGGATAGCTGCCCATGAAGTCGACGAGGCGCCGCTCGTCGGGATTGTAGCCCTCCGACTGCGGCTTGGTGACGGCGAGGACGATGTCGCGATGGGTGTCGTCGATGGTCAGCACGCCGGTCGTGCCGGCGATGCCGACCTCGAGGCTGTAGACGGCGGCCGGCCAGGTCACCGGCATGGCCCAGGAGATGCTGAGATGATAGACGGTGCCGTCCGAGAACATGATCATTCCGGCGGTCGCGTCGATGCCCTGGTAGAGCGGGCCTAAGACCTTGTCGACCGAGCGGGCGTAGACCTCGGTCGGCGTCTTCTCCTCCAGGCACCACATGCAGATGTCGAGCGCGTGCGTGCCGGAGATGACGAGCGGCGAGATGGTCGCGGGATCGTCGGTGCGCTTGTAGTTGTCGATCGCCACCAGGCGATTCATGAAGGCCCGCGAGGTGACGAGCTCGATCTCGCCGAGCGCGCCGGAACGGCACTTTTCCTTGGTGGCGAGCCAGCGGCGGCGGAAGCGCTGGGTGTAGCCGACCACGGCGTCGAGCCCGGCCTTGTCGATCTCGGCCAGCACCTTGGCGGATGCTGCGAGGTCGGTCGCCAGCGGCTTCTCGATCAGCATCGGCAGGCCGCGCTCGACCGCCGCCATGATCGGGTCGACGTGCAGGTGCTCGTCGGTCGCGATGATGACGCAGTTCACCTCGGGCCGCGCCAAGAGCTCGCGGTGGCTGTTGGTGACGAAGTCGGCGCCGATCTTGTCGGCGACGCTCGCCGCACGGTTGGGACTGAGCTCGGCGATGCCGATCCACTCGACCGAGGGGTGGCGGGTCGCCACCTCGCCGCGGAACAGGCCGACGCGGCCGGCGCCGACGATCGCGAGCCCGAGCTTCTTCGGCGTTCGCCCCTTCATGGTCACTCCCCGGTTTTTTGTCGCGTTGTTGACCGAGGTCATCACGCGCTCCCGGTGGGCGTCAACGGCCCGGCTAATCCCGCCTTGCAGAGCTTCCATGTCGTGATGCAGCACTCGGCGGCCTGGACCGGGAGGCCTGCGGCGGCGATGGCCGGACCGGGGCTGCGATGCTGCGTTGCACCAGCGGCCGCAACGCCGGACCTTGTGCGTTTCGGTGGTCGTCGTCCGCGCAGCGAGAGCCTCGGATTACTCGGTCATTCCGGGGCGGCGCCATCGGGTCCGGCCTTCGGCCGGCCCGACGACAGGCTCCGCGCCGAACCCGGAATCCAGCCCGGACCGAAGAGTTCGCCGCGGGATTCCGGGTTCGCGCCTTCGGCGCGCCCCGGAATGACGAAATCTGAAATCCCCACTCGCAGGCGCACGAAGCATCACATCGCGGCGGCGCGGATCAGCAGGGTCGTGCCGGAGGCGATCAGGACCAGATAGAGGAGCTTCAGGAACTGATCACGCGAGAGGCGCAGCGTGACGTGATGGCCGAGCCAGGTGCCGAGCAGCATGCCGGGCACCATCAACAGCGCGAGAACGACGAGCTTGCCGTCCGAATAGACGCCGGCGAGCGCGAAGATGATGGCGCGCGTCATCGTCGAGAGGCCGATCAGCGCGCTCTGGGTGGCCCGGATCGCATCCTTGTCGGCGAGCCGTCGCCCCAGATACATCGCGTAGATGAAGCCACCGCTGCCGAACATCGCGCTCGCGATCCCGCCGATGCCGCCGAACGGCAGCACCCAGGCGCGCGACAGTCGCCCCTCGGGCGGGCGGGCGACCAGTGCATAAACGGCGTAGGCGACGACGAAGACGCCGAGCACCAGCATCATCGGCCGGGGCGGCAGGATCAGCAGGAGCCAGGCGCCGACCAGGCTGCCGATCACCATCAGCGGCACCAGCCTGACCAGCTCGTCTTTCGCCACCTTGTCGCCGATGCGCAGGCTGTTGGCGATCGCCGCCCCGCAGTCGAGCAGCGCCAGCATCGGCACGATGGCGGAGACCGGCATGGCGTGGGCGAGCACGGGCGCGGCGATCAAGGCGGTGCCGAACCCGGCGATGCCGAAGATCACATAGGCGACCGCGAGTGTCGGCAACGCGACTGCGATCTGATCGAGCGACGGCAGCGCGTCGAAACCCATCATCGGTCACCGGAAAGGCGTGGCGGAGGGAGCACACCTCTGCCACGACGGCCGCTCCGGCGCAATCGGGGCCGGCCCGCCGCCGATCGGCCAAGTCTCTGGAGCGTCGAGAGAAGATGGCGTGTGCCGGAGGCCCCTGGTGGCACTGTCGACCGGTCGTTCCACGCGGTCCGGGACTGCCCGCCGCGCTATTGACGCGGCCCGGACCGGTCCCTATCGTCCGCGCGCCGTCGCCCGAGGGTGTGCGTCGAGCATCGTTTCCCCGAGTCGGACCGTTCCATGCCGCTGAACGATCTCGTCGCGCCGCAAGCGGTCATTCCGGCGCTCAAGGTCAACAACAAGAAGCAAGCCCTGCAGGAGCTCGCCGAACGTGCCGCCGAACTGACCGGCCGCACGGAACGCGAGATCCTCGAGGTGCTCATGCAGCGCGAGCGGCTGGGCTCGACCGCGATCGGCAACGGCATCGCGATCCCGCACGGCAAGCTGCCGCGGCTCGACAAGCTGTTCGGCCTGTTCGCGCGGCTCGACCGGCCGATCGATTTCGAGGCGCTGGACGGCCAGCCCGTCGACCTCGTGTTCCTGCTGCTCGCGCCCGAGAGCGCCGGCGCCGATCACCTCAAGGCGCTGGCCCGCATCGCGCGCATGCTGCGCGAGCCGGAGATCACCCGCATGCTGCGTGATTCGCAGGATCGCGAGGCGCTCTACGCCGTGCTCGCCATGCCGCCGCCGGTGAGCTGAGCCGGCGAGCCTTCGCCGTGTCCCCAAACGACAATGCCCGGCACGACGGCCGGGCATTGCTGATTCTGGTCGGCACGAATGGCGGGCCGCGGGCGCGCCGCCGTCGACTTCGGTGCAGCTCAGTGCACGCTCATCGCCTCGAGCTCGTGGCTCCAGGCGTTGGCGACCGCCGCCTCGCGGCTGTCGGTGATCATGATCGGCGTGCCGTCCGCGGCGTGCAGCGCGAACAGGCGCAGGCCGGGCGCGACCTGCGGCGCCTGCGGAAACAGCGCCGGCAGATCCTCCGAGCGAATCGCCTTCACATAGGCGATGCGGCCGTCGCCGAGATGCGCCAGCGCCTCCGCCGAGATGGCCTCGGCTCGGTCGGCCTCGTGGCGATCGGTATTGCGGGGATCGGTGTCGTTGTTCATGGCCCTCGACTCCTTGTGTTCTGGCTTTGCCGAGTCCTGTGCGTGACCGTCAGTGACGTGACCGTCAGCAGCGTGCCGTCAGTCCGTCTGCCTGATGGCGATCGATCGCACGACGCGCGCCGGTTCCGGACGCGCCAGATCGATCGACAAGAGGCCGTTGCTGAGGTCGGCCCCCAATACCTCCATCCCGTCGGCCAGCAGAAAGGTCCGCTGGAACTGACGCGCGGCGATGCCGCGATGCAGATACTGGCGTGTCTTGTCCTCCTGCTGCCGGCCCCGGATGAGGAGCTGGCTTTCCTCGACCGTGACGTCGAGCTGCTCGCGGGTGAACCCGGCGACGGCGAGCGTGATGCGCAGCCGTTCCGGCTGGCCGTCGGCGCAGGCGATCCGCTCGATGTTGTACGGCGGATAGCCGTCCGCGGCCTTGGACACCCGGTCGAGAGCCCGCTCGATCTCGTCGAAGCCGAGCAGAAACGGGCTGGAGAGCGAAGACACACGCGACATGGTCTCAAAGTCCTGTGCAGCGACTTTGGGGAGAGGCCCTTGCGGCGCCCCGTCCGGTCCCGTCAGCCGCTTGGGCCTGCCGGGTCCGGACACCCCAGAATATGGGCAGACCTTTTAAGCGTTCAAGAACGGCGACGCTGCAACTGCGAAGGCTGTGCGTTTCGCATCATTCGTCATCCCGGGGCGCGGACCGCCGGTCCGCGAGCCCGGGATCCATACCCACGGTCTCGACGGCTCACGAAAGACAGGGGTTGGATCCCGGGCTCGGCGCTTTCGCGCCGCCTCGGGACGACCGAGCAATTCTACGAAGCCCTCTAGGGGGGCCTGCGGCGCAATCCAGCCGCTCCGCCGCGCCCCCTGCCGCGTCGCTGCGCGACGGCGTAGAGGGGAGGACGGCCACACGGGAGGACGACGATGCGGATCGCGGTGATGGGCTCGGGCGGGCTCGGGGGCTTCTTTGGCGGGCGGCTCGCCCGCGGCGGGGCGGACGTCGTCTTCGTTGCCCGCGGGGCGCATCTCGACGCGCTACGCACCTCCGGGCTGACCATCGAGAGCCCCGAAGACCCGTTCACGCTCACCTCCGTCCAGGCGACCGACGACCCGGCCGCGATCGGCCCGGTCGATCTGGTCCTGTTCACGGTCAAGCTGTGGGACACCGAGGCGGCGGGGCGCGCCATCGCCCCGATCGTCGGGCCGGGGACCGCCGTGGTGTCGCTGCAGAACGGCGTCCAGAAGGACGACATGCTGCGGCCGATCGTCGGGGACGCCGCCCTGATGGGGGCGATCGCCCAGATCTCGACGACCATCGCGCGGCCCGGCGTGATCGCCCAGACCGGCACCATGCAGCGGCTCGTCTTCGGCGAGTTCGACGGCACCCGCTCGAAACGTGCCGAGCGGTTCCTCGCCGCGTGCCTCGCCGGCGGCATCAAGGCCGAGGTCTCGACCGACATCACCCGGGAGATCTGGCAGAAATTCGTGTTCCTGGTCGGGCTTTCGGCGCTCACCTGCGCGACCCGCTGCTCGATCGGGCCGGTGCGCGAGAACCCCGCGACCCGGGCGATGCTGCTCGGGGTGATGCAGGAGGTGGTGGCGGTCGCCCGCGCCCGCGGCGTCGCCGTGCCGGAGGATTTCGCGGCCGACCGCCTCGCCTTCATCGACACGCTGCCGGCCGGGATGGTCGCCTCGATGTTCAACGACCTCGCCGCCGGCCGCAGGCTCGAGCTGCCGTGGCTGTCCGGCGGGGTGGTCGACCTCGGGGCCGCGGCCGGGGTGCCGACCCCGCTCAACCAGGCTGTGCGGGACGTGCTGATTCTCCATGCGGACGGACGCCCGGGCTGAGGCGTCCCGCGGGGTTAGGGCCGGCCGCGGCCGCCCTGCCGGCAGACGTCGAAATCGCCGCCGCAACGTGCGGTAGCACGATGCCGCCGTCTGATTTCTGCTTCAATCCTGTGGTGCGAAAACCCCGGTTCGTATTTTGGTTCTTTCCGGGGAGGTGGACACCTTGCGCGCCCGCACCGCAATTTTCGCCGCGCTGCTCGCCCTCGTGGCGGTCGGCGGTCCGGCGACCGCCCAGACCGGCCGGTTCGGCTCGGTCGAGACCATGAAGATCGACGACCAGCCCGGCTTCGTGCCGGAGGACGAGCGCCTCCCGGTGTCGCTGCAGCGCCAGCTCGTGTTCTTCCGCACCACCGAGGCGCCCGGCACCATCATCGTGCACACCTCGGAGCGCTTCCTCTACGTCGTCCAGGGCAACAACCGGGCGCTGCGCTACGGCATCGGGGTCGGCCGCGACGGCTTCCAGTGGCAGGGCCTCAAGACGATCGTGCGCAAGGCCGAGTGGCCGGACTGGACGCCGCCGCCCGAGATGATCGAGCGCCAGCCCTATCTGCCGCGCTTCATGGCCGGCGGCCCCGGCAACCCGATGGGGGCGCGTGCCCTCTACATCGGCGGCACCGTCTATCGCATCCACGGCACCAACCAGCCGCAGACCATCGGCCACGCCGTGTCGTCGGGCTGCTTCCGCCTCGTCAATTCCGACATCGAGGACCTCTACGCGCGCATCCCGGTCGGCACCCGGGTGGTCGTCCGCCAGGCCCCGGAGCTCTGATCCATGACCCTCTCGACTCAACGCGCCGCCGCGGCGGCGACGATCGCGCTCGCCCTCGCGGCCGCCTGCTTCTCCGCCGGTGACGCACAGGCCCAGACCCTGAAGGCCGTCACGGACCGCGGAACCCTCGTCTGCGGCGTCAGCGAGGGCCTCGCCGGCTTCTCGTTGAAGGACGACAAGGGCCGCTGGACCGGCTTCGACGTCGACTTCTGCCGGGCGCTCGCCGCGGCGATCTTCGACGATCCTGAGAAGGTCCGCTTCGTGCCGCTCGACGCCGACAAGCGCTTCGCCGCCCTCAAGGCGGGCGACATCGACGTGCTGTCGCGCAACTCGACCTGGACGCTCGCCCGCGAGGCGCAGCTCGGCCTCGTGTTCCCGGCGACGACCTACTACGACGGCCAAGGCTTCATGCTGCGCAACAGCGTCGGCGCGCAGTCGCCGCTCGACTTCAAGGACGTGAAGGTCTGCGTGCGCGAGGGCACCACCAACCTGCGCAACGCCGCCGATTATTTCGCCGCCAACGACGTCAAGGCGACGCTGGTGCCGATCGCCGACGCCCGCGGCGTCGTCAAGGCCTATGACGAGGGCCGCTGCGAGGTGATCACCAGCGACGTCTCGCAGCTCCATGCCGAGCGGGCCGGCCTGAAGACGCCGACCGATCACGCCATCCTGCCCGACGTGATCTCCAAGGAGCCGCTCGGCCCGGCGGTGCGCCAGGGCGACGACCAGTGGGCGCGCGTCGTGAAGTGGATCCACTTCGCCATGCTGAACGCCGAGGAGGCGGGCGTCACGGCGCAGACGCTCGACCGCGCCAAGACCTCGGAGAAGCCCGAGATCCGCCGGCTGGTCGGCAACGACGGCGATCTCGGCGGCGCGCTCGGCCTCGGCAAGGACTGGGTGGTGCGCATCGTGCGGCATGTCGGCACCTACGGCGAGGTGTTCGAGCGCAATGTCGGCGTCAAGACGCCGCTCGGCATCCCGCGCGGCCTCAATCATCTGTGGAGCTCGGGCGGGATTCAGTACGCCCCGCCGCTGCAGTAACCCGGCGGTAACGTTTTCGGCCGACGACACCGTCGCGTTCAGCGGGCCCGGATCACGGGCTCGCCCTGCTCTCGCCGCGATCGGGGATCAGGGAAGGGACGGGGAACGGCCGGGCGCCAGCGAGCGCCGCGGCGGCACGCGGGACACGATGACGATGGAGACGAACAGAACGGCGCCGACGCGCCGGGCGTTTCTGCTCGCGTCGGGTGCGGCAGGCGCCGCGCTGGCGCTCGCCGGCTGTGCCAGCGTCGGCGCCGACGCGCCGGTCTACGACGCCTCGGCGCTCGCGACGCAGCCGAGCCTGATGGTCGCCACCAATCGCCGCGCCGCCAACGGCGCCCAGGCGTCGCCCTGGTTCGGCGCGGAGCGCGGGCCGCTCACCATCGCCAAGGCGCGCCTGCAGCCGCCCGACAGCAGCCGCTTCTCGCTCGCCGCCGTCGGCCTGTCGGACTGGAAGCTCCTCGGCATCGATCGGGTCGGTCAGGTCGACGATCTCTTCCGCGGCGTGCCCACCGGGCGCGATCTCCTCCTCTACGTCCACGGCTACAACACCACCTTCGAGACCGCGGCGCTCGACGCCGTGAAGCTCTCCGACGGCGTGTCGTTCCGCGGCGCCAGCATGCTGTTCTCGTGGCCGTCGCGGGCCAAGCTGCTCGACTACGGCTACGACCGCGAGAGCGTGATGTGGTCGCGCGACTCGCTCGACCGCGTGCTGGACCAGCTCGTCGTCAGCCCGACGGTCGGCCGCATCAACATCGTGGCGCACTCGATCGGCACCATGCTGACCCTGGAGGCGCTGCGCCAGGTCCATGCGCGGCGCGGCGACGATCTCGTCAATCGCATCGGCGCGATCGTGTTCGCCTCGCCCGACATCGACATGGACGTGTTCGTCTCCTCGGTCGGCCGGATCGGCCGGCTCGCCGACAAGATCACCGTGGTGACGGCGACCAACGACCGCGCCCTCGCGGTGTCGCGGATCATCGCCGGCGGCGTCACCCGGGTCGGTGCCGCCGAGAAGGCGCAGCTCGAGGGCGTCGGCATCCGGGTCATCGACGCCTCGACGAGCGGCTTCGGCGTGATCAATCACGACCTGTTCCTCTCCAACGAGCAGATCCGCGGCGTCATCCGGCGCGCCATCGAGGAGGGAACCTGGGGCAGCACGCCGGCCGGCAGCCTGCCGGTGTCGGGCGGGCCGGTTTCTGCCGGGCCGGTGTCCGGCGGCGGGTATGGTGGCGCCGGGTATGCCGAGCCGCCCCGGCCGCCCGCGGCGTCGCTGCAGCCCTACTGATCACATCAGGTCCGGACCGAGCTGATCACGACGCGCGTCGGCGGTCCGGCGCGTCCGTGATCGGTATCGTCGCGCGATCACGAGGGGGCCGGGCCGCCTTCGCCGGTCGCATCGTGCCTCGATGGCCGTCGCCCCGTCGGCCGCTCGACTCTCCGCCGTCGCGACACGCGCGGCGGCGTCGACCGGAGATCGAACCGATGTGCGGAACGCCTCTCTCCCGCTCGGATTGACCTGTCGGCGAGGCCATGCCCGCCGTCATCCGATACGATCGCGTCGACGCGCGCAGACGAGGAGAACGGCTTTGTTCCTGCATCAGCGCAAGCTGCAATACAACGCCCGGCCGGATGCGCCGGACCCGATCTTCGCCAAGATGCTGCAGGAGCCGCTCGGCGGGCAGTGGGGCGAGATCAGCGTGATGATGACCTATCTGTTCCAGGGCTGGAACTGTCGCGGCCCCGCCAAGTACCGCGACATGATCATCGACATCGCCACCGAGGAGATCGGCCATGTCGAGATGCTCGCCACCATGATCGCGCGGCTGCTCGAGACCTCGCCGGTCGAGGCGCAGGAGGACATGGCGAAGAACTCGCTGGTCGGCGCCGTGATGGGGGGTGCGCGCGTCGAGGACGCGATCGTCGCCGGCATGAACCCGCAGCACGTCATCGTGTCGGGCTCCGGCTCGCGGCCGACCGACTCGATCGGCAATCCGTGGACCTCGGCCTATACGATCGCCAGCGGCAACCTGCTCGCCGACTTCCGCTTCAACGTCACGGCCGAGAGTCAGGGCCGGCTGCAGGTCTGCCGCCTCTACAACATGACCGAGGACAAGGGCGTGCGCGACATGCTCTCGTTCCTGATCGCGCGCGACACCATGCACCAGAACCAGTGGCTCGCCGCCATCGCCGAGCTGGAGGCCGAAGGCTTCGACGAGACGCCGGTGCCGGCGAAGTTCCCGCAGGAGCTGGAGAAGAGCGACGTCGCCTACCAGTTCATCAACGCCTCCGACAGCGGCGAGAGCAGCAAGGGCCGCTGGGCCAAGGGCGCCTCGGTGGACGGCAAGGGCCAGTTCTCGTTCACCAAGATCAAGCCGCTGACCGAGGACGACGGCCGGCTCGGCCAGGTCGATCCCCGCACCTATGGCACCCCGGCGACGCCGGTCCCGTCCAAGGCGGCCGAGTAGCCTCCGACTCGGACGCCCGGCGGGGGACCAGTTTCCGACCGGTCCCCCGCCGCCGCATTCGATGCATCCGACCAGCATTTCCGACGGCTCGTCGCGCGAGAAGCTATCGATATTGTCGAGCCTAAAAGCGGCCGTTATGGTTCCGTGCCGGCCCGTGATACCGCGTCCCGCGGCGGGCTTTTCGCATGGAACTCCGCATGGCACGACCCGTCCGGGCCGCGATCCTTCCCTTCGTCGCCGTTCTGCTCATCCTCGCCGTGGTTCTGCAGGGCGGAACGGCCGCACGTGCCGCCGCCGAGGCGCGCACCGCGCTGATCGTCGGCAACGCCGCCTACGGCTTCGCCCCGCTCACGAACCCGGTCAACGACGCGACCGACATGGCCGCGGCGCTGCGCCAGTCCGGCTTCGACGTGACGCTCGCCACCAATGCCGACCAGCCCGCGCTGCAGGCGGCGGTCAAGCGCTTCACCGACACGCTGAAGGCGCGCGGCGGCGTCGGCCTGTTCTTCTTCGCCGGGCACGGCATCCAGGTCGGCGGCGAGAACTACATCGTGCCGGTCATGAGCAAGGCGCCGACCCCGGAGGAGCTGCGCGCCGCCTCGGTTCCCGCCTCCGACGTGGTCGATGCCATGACGGCCGCCGGCAACACGCTCAACATCGTGGTGCTCGACGCCTGCCGCGACAACCCGCTGCCCGGCACCGGCACCAAGGGCCTGTCGCGGATCGACAGCGGCGCCCGCCTGTTCGTCTCCTTCTCGACCTCGCCCGGCGCCGTGGCGCTCGACGGCGAGGGCCGCAACAGCCCCTACACCAAGCACCTCGCCCGCGCCCTGCTGACCCCCGGCCTCAATCTCGAGGACACGTTCAAGCGCACCCTCAAGGGCGTCTATCAGGAGACGGCGGGCAAGCAGACGCCCTGGCTGTCGTCGTCCTTCTTCGGCGACTTCGTCTTTCGCGAAGCGGCCCTCGCTCCCGGCGGGGCGGTCCCGCCGCCGTCGCCGCCCCCGGCCGTGGGACCCGCCCCGGCGCCGCCGCCGGTCGCAGCGCCGCGCGAGCCGCGCCCGACGCAGGCGACCATCGCGCCGCAGCTCGCCGGCATCTACCGGGCCGACGGACGCAACCCCGACGGCAGCCGCTACAAGGGCATGGTGGCGCTGCAGCCGACTGCCGACGGGATGCGCTTCACCTGGTGGATCGGCCGCCAGATCTTCCGCGGGAGCGGCGAGTTCGCCGGCCGCATGCTGGTGGTGAACTGGGGCGACACGCACCCGGTCGTCTACAGCTTCGGGGCGGGCGCCGGCGCCGTGCTGGACGGCGAATGGGCCGACGGCACCGCGACCGAGCGGCTCGTCCCCTTCGCGCTCGCCGCGCCCGGCCGCGCCACGCCGCAGGAGGGCCGTTACCGGGTCGCCGGCCGCAATGCCGACGGCAGCCGTTACTCGGGCACGCTTACCCTACGCCGCGACGGCGACCGCTACCGGCTGAACTGGAAGGTCGGATCGAGCTATCAGGGCACCGGCCGGCTCGACGGCAACATCCTCACCGTCGACTGGGGCGCCGCGACCCCGGTCGTCTACGCGCTCGGCAGCGACGGCCGCCTCACCGGCCTGTGGGAAGCCGGCCGCGGCGAGGAAGTCCTCACGCCGGAGTGATTTTTTAGCGCGCGTGACGCGTGTGGCTGGTGATGATTGGCCGCCGACGCCGAGTTCGTGGCCACCCCCCTCCCTGTCCCTCCCCCACAAGGGGGGAGGGAACGCAGGAGCCGCGGCGTCTCTGCGCTGCACATTGCGCGTGCTCGTTTGTCGTTTCGGAGTTTGATTCGGGCCGCAGCCTGCTCCCTCCCCCTTGTGGGGGAGGGCTGGGGAGGGGGGTGGCCCGGAACTCCCCGTCTGTCGTCTGCGGGGCCTGCCGCCATGCCGCCATCGATTGTGTGCTATCGCAGCGGCGTCGCAGCGCCCCCGGAGACCCCATTGTTCCGCAATCCCGATATCAACCGGCTGGCCGTGCATGCCGGGCTGCGCCAGCTCGCCTGGGGGCTCGCCGGCATCTTCTTCTTCGCCGTGCTGCTGCGCGCCGGGCTGTCGCCGGCCGGGGCGTTCCTGGCGCTCGGCGCCATGCTGGGGCTGCGGCTGGTCACCCGACCGGCCGCCTTCGCGCTGATCCGCGGCGCCGGCCTGCGCACCGCCATGCTGGTCGGCTGCGTCCTGTTCGCCGGCCAGTTCCCGGTGCTGGCGCTGGTCGATGCCGGCCGGCCGTGGACCATCGCGGCCTATGTGCTCGCCGTCGCGATCGCCGACGTCGTCTACTGGACCTGCTACCACGCCGTGTTCGCGGCCGCCGGCGACGTCGGCGAGCGCGGCGCCCAGATCGGGGTGCGCACCGTCGTGATGGTCCTGGCCGACACGGTGGCGCCGGTCGTCGGCGGCCTCCTCCTGACCTGGCACGGCTGGGCCGCCTTCGCGGCCGCGACCGTGGTCGCGCTGATCGCCATCGTGCCGTTCCGCGGCGTGAGCGTGCCCGACGTCGTGATCGCCGAGGATCACGGCCCGGCGCCGTTCCGCGACGGCGTGCGGCTGTTCGCCACCGACGGCTTCCTGATGTGCGGCTTCGCCGTCACCTGGGGCCTGATCATGTTCGAGACGTTCGACCGCCGCTTCGACGCCTTCGGCGGTCTCCTGGGGGCGGCGGCGCTCGCAGGCGCCGTCGGCGGCCTGGTGCTCGGTCGCCTGATCGACGCCGGCCATGCGGCCCGGGCCGTGTGGCTGAACCTCGCCGCCATGACGGCCGTGGTGCTGCTGCGCGTCGCGCTGGCGGACACGCCGACCGGCGTCGTCGTCGCCGCGCTGGCCTCGACGGCGCTGTTCGGCCTCTACGTCCCGACCCTGATGACGGCCGTCTACAACGCCGCCAAGACCTCCCCCTGCGCGGTGCGGTTCCACTACCGGGCGGAGGCCGGCTGGGATGTCGGTGGCATCGCGGCCTGCCTCGCCACTGCGGCGGCGCTCGCGGCTGGCGTGCCGGCGCGCCTGCTGCTGCTCGCCGCCCTGCCGGCGCTGGTCGTCCAGGCGATTCTGCTGCACCGGCGCTATTTGGCCGCGACACCGGACGCGCCGACCGGCGCCGCGCTGGCCGGTCGAATCGATTGACGGAGCCGATGCGTCGCGCTCAGGCGGCGCGGCGCGACCAGTGGCCGACCGGGCCGTGATCGTGCGGGTCGTGCCGGGCGAGCAGCAGCCGGGCCGCCGCGACGATCCCACCGACCAGCAGGATGCCGGCGGCGATCAGGGCGCCTTGCGCGATCGTCGCGGCCGAGAACCGGTCGGGATCCTTGATCACCATGAAGACGAAATGGGTGAAGCGCGCGATCAGGAACAGCGCTCCGATGCTGCCGACGAACACGATCAGGCCGCTGACGAGTCCGGGCCTTCGATCCGCGTCCATGCCGAACCTCCAGTCTTCCAACCTCCGGGATCGACCAGGGCGCGCCGGGGCGACCCGAGGACGATCACGATGCTAGGCGCCGTGACCGGCGGCGCCATCCGGTATTTCCGGGAGGAGCACGGGGCTTTTCGAACCGGTGGCATGCCACCGTGAGCCTGCGCCATAATGGGCCGTGATCGAGCGGCGGCCTTGAGGAGACAGCCCATGCACGCGCCCGGATTCTTGGACGGCTTCGACCGGCTGGTCGCCTTCGATGCGGAGACCACCGGGAAGCGGACCCCGGACGTCGGCTTCATCCGCAAGCAGCCGTCCGGCTGGCGGGCGCCCGGTCTCGTCATCGAGGTCGGCTTCGTCGAGCTCGTCCGCGAGGGTGACGGCTGGCGCAAGGGCGAGAGCTTCCGCACGCTGGTCAATCCCGACGCGCCGATCGAGCCCGCCGCCATCAAGGTGCACGGCATCAAGCCGAGCGATCTGAAGACCGCGCCGCGCTTCCCGGCGATCCTCGACCGGGTGCGCGACATCATCGGCACGGCGCCGATCGTCGCCCACGCGGCCGAGAACGAGCGCAGCTTCCTCGATTACGAGTTCGCCCGCGCCAAGGCGATCGCCTGGGGCGAGAGCGCCTACCCGCAGTCGCGCTATGTCTGCACCCAGCGGCTCTATGCGCAGCTGTTTCCGGGCGCCTCGACATCGCTCACCGCGGTGTGCGACCGCCTCGCTCTCGACGCCAGCGCCCGCGACGACCGTCACGGCGCGCTGCTCGACGCCGACATGACGGCGGACGCGCTCCTGCTGCTCGACACGATGCTGAGGACCGGCGGCACCGCGGCGCCGCGCACCTGGACGTTCGGCGGCTGACGCCGCGATTGGACCTTCGGCCATGGGCAGACGTGATGCCCGCTCGTCCCCGCGACCGCGGGGACCCAGGGCCGCACGTCGTGGCGCCGTGGACTCCCGCTTCCGCGGGAGTGAGCGGAGTGTGGGGCGACGTCGGCGGAAACCGATCGAGGGGCGCAGATGAGACTGCTGGTTCGGCTGGTGCAGCGTCTGCTGGTCGCCCTGATCGGCGTCGTCACCGTGTGGCTGATCGTCTTCGTGGTGTTCGACACGGCCGACCAGCGGCTGCCCTGGATCGTCGCCGTCGCCGTCACCTACGGGCTCGCCGCCTACGTGATCCTGCCGCGGGCGGTGCGCGGCGGCCTGCGCATCCTGCGCCGCACCAGCATCCCGAGCTTCACCATGACGGTCGACGGGCTGCCCGGCGATCCGGTGAATCTGGTGCTGGTCGGCACGAAGGCGCAGCTGCGCGCCGCCTTCGCGGCCGCCGGGTGGGCGGAGGCCGATCCGCTGTCGCTCGCCTCATCGTGGCGGATGGTGCGGGCCTTCGTCCTGAACCGCCCCTATCCGACGGCGCCGTTCAGCACGCTGCATCTGTTCGGACGCGGCCAGGACATCGGCTTCCAGAAGCCGATCGGCGACAGCCCGCGCCAACGCCATCACGTCCGTTTCTGGGCGCTCGGGCTCGACCGCGCCGACGTGTCGCCGACCTCACCCGAGTTTTGGCTCGGCACGCCGCCGCCGCCCGAGGGCGACACGGTGCTGTGGGTCGGCGCCGCGACCCGTGACACCGGCCTGTCCTTCACCCGGCTGACCTTCCAGGTCACCCACGCGACCGACGACGACACCAATGCCGAGCGCGACCTGATCGTCGCCGAGCTCAGCGAGCGCCGCGTCATCGAGGACCCGACCTTCGTGCGCGCCGGCGAGACCGTACCGGCCCGCCGCGTCAACCACTACAAGGCCGACGGCGAGATCACGGTGGCACGGCTGGAGTGAGTGCCGCGCGCCGGGCAGGGCGCCTCCGGGATATGATGCGGCTCCCCCCGGGTACCGAGGCCGCGTGCCCCGGACAAGGCGCGGCAGGCCAAGGCCTGACGCGCCGCAGAGCCGGGGCCCAGGGGCGCCAGGGCAGGCGCTTCGTCGGGTGGCCCCTGGGTCCCGGTTCGCGGCGCGTCGCGCCGCGCCCGGGACACGAGACCTTCTTCGGGGCAACGCAGCAGCTCCCGCCTTGCGGTGTCCTAACCCCGCCCCATCCGTGTCCTCACCTCGCCCCGGACGCCGTGGTGTTCTGGGCGGCGAAGTCGCGCAGCACGGCGTTGCCGCGGGCCGTGGCGGCCTTGAGGGCGGCGGCCGGCGTCTTGGCGCCGGCGAGCGCCTGCTCGACCTCCTCCTCGATGATGTCGCGGATCACCACATAGGAGCCGAGCCGCAGGCCCTTGCGGCCCGCCGCCGGCGCCGCGAGGCCGATCTGCCTGATGGCGATGTCGGCGCCCGGGTTCTTCTCGTAGAAGCCGCTCTTGCGGCTCGCCTCCCAAGCCGCGCGGGTGATCGGCAGATAGCCGGTCGTCTGGTGCCAGCGCGCCTGCACGGCCGGCTGCGACAGGTAGGCGAAGAACCTCGCGACGCCCGCATATTCGGCGTCGCTCTTGCCGCGCAGCACCCACAGGCTGCCGCCGCCGAGCAGCGGCGGATGCGGCGCGCCGCGCACGTCTGGCCAGTAGGGCAGGGGACCGAAGCCGACCTTGAAGGTGGCGTTGTTGAGCATCTCGGCGCGCGACGCCGACGAGCCGAGGAAGATCGCGCAGTCGCGGCCGAGGAACTTCTCCTCGGCCCGCGTGGCACGCCCGCCATAGACGTAGATCCCCGCCTTCTGCCAGGCGACCAGCGCCTCGAGGTGGCGCAGCATCGTCGGATTGTCGATCGCGAGCGTCGCGTCGAGCCCTTCGAAGCCGTTGCCGCGGCTGGCGAGCGGCAGGCCGTGCACGGCGGAGAAATTCTCGACATTGATCCAGGACGGCCAGTCGGTGGTGAAGCCGCAGGACTGCCCGGCGGCGCGCAGCTTTTTCGCCGCCGCCTCGACCTCCGGCCAGGTCGTCGGCGGCTTCTCCGGATCGAGCCCGGCCGCCTGGAACTTGTCCTTGTTGTAGAAGAGGATCGGCACCGACGAGTTGAACGGGAAGGAGAGCATCTGGCCGCTGCCGTCGGTGTAGTAGGCCGCGACGGCCGGGATGTAGGCCGACGGATCGAACGACGCCTTCTCCTGGCGCATCAGCTCGTGGACGGCGACGATCGCGTCGCGCCGCGTCATCATGGTCGCGGTGCCGACCTCGGCGATCTGCACGATCGCCGGCTGCTCGCCGATCCGCGTGGCGAACATCGCCGCCATCATGGTCTGGGTGTAGAGGCCCTTGAACACCGGCACGATCCGGTGCTCCGACTGCTGCTCGTTGAAGCCGGCGACGAGATCCTCCAGCGGATAGGCGAGCTCGCCCGGCATGCCGTGCCAGAGCTGGATTTCGGCCGCCGCGGCCGGCCGTCCCGCCGTCAGGGCGACGGCGAGCAGCAGGCCGGCCATCAGGCTTCTGCCGATCGACATCCGGGCGATGACCATCCGAATGGGCGTCAGGCGCACTGCACGTCCTCCCTGGCGCGGCCGCCCGCGCGGCCGGTGGCCGCCCCCCGTGGCGGCGCCGCCGCGATCCTACAGGACAGTGGGGCGAGACCGGAACTCCCCCGGTCCGACCGGCCCGGCCGGCCGATCGGACGGGGCGGGCTGCCCAAGATGACAGCATGCTCGCGGGTCGCGAAATTGCTACGATCGGGGCCTTCCTTCCCGCTCCGCCCCGGACTATTGCGGGCGGACGCGCCGGTCGCCACGTCAGCAGCATCATTGCCAGGACCATTGCCATGTCAGTCGAGCCCGAGTTTCCCTCCCCCGCAGCCGTTCCCGCGCACTCGCTCGTGTCTGCCGCCGCCCGGCCGAGCCGGCGACGCGTGCTCGCCGGGGTCGCCGCAGCCGGCGCCGTGCTGGCCGCGCCGGCGGTCGTGCGGGCCCAGGCGAAGGCCCTGAAGATCGCCGTGGTGCTGCCGCGCTCCGGGTTGTTCGCCGCCGCCGGCCAGGCCTGCCACCGCGGTGCCGTCGTCGCCCCCAAGGTGCTGGCCGATCTCGGCGTCGCGGTCGAGTTGATGCATGTGGATTCCGAGTCGAATGTCGACATCGCGCGCACGCAGGCCGAGCGGGCGATCTCGGAGGGCGCGCAGTGCGTGGTCGGCGCCTTCGAGTCGGGGGCGACGCTGGCGATCGCCCAGATCTGCGAGCAGCGCAAGGTGCCGCTGATCGTCAACATCGGCTCGGTGCCGCAGCTCACCGAGCAGGGCTACACGTATCTGGTGCGCAACTTCCACACCAACGTGATGGTCGTGTCCAGCGGCCTCAAGCTGATCAAGGATCTGATCGACGCGACCGGCATCCAGTTCAAGACCGCCGTGTTCGTCCACGCCAACGACACCTTCGGCACGGCGCAGCGCGCCGCCATGGACCGGCTGTTCCCGGCCGCCGGCCTGCCGTTCCCGATCCTCGAATCGATCGCCTATGATCCCAAGGCCCAGGACCTCGCCGTCGAGGTGACGAAGATCCGCGCGCTCGCACCCGAGCTGGTGATGTCGACGACGCGCTCGTCCGACGCCATCAAGCTGATCCGCGACATGGTGCGCCAGCGCTTCGAGCCCAAGGCGATCATCTCGCCCGGCTCGCCCGGCCTCTACGACGAGGAGTTCTACCAGGCGCTCGGGCCGCTGGCCGACTTCCACATCACCAACCTGCCGTGGGCGAACGCCAAGTCGAGCGTGACGCAGGCGCTCGCGGCGGCGTTCAAGAGCGCGCATCCGAGCAATCGCTTCGAGGTCGACTGCTTCAACGCCGGCTTCACGTTCGAGGCGATCATGATCGCGGCCGACGCCTTCAAGCGCGCCGGCACGAGCGACGGCCCGACGCTGATGAAGGCCGTGAAGGCGACCGACATCGCCGACCACGTGATGACGGGCGGACCGATCCGCTTCGACGAGAAGGGCCAGAACAACAACATCCAGGCCGCCGTGGTGCAGAACCGCGGACGCACCCCCACCGTGGTGCTGCCGGCCGCGTTCGCCGTCGCCGCCCCGGTGCTGCCGATGCCGCCCTGGCAGGGGCGGTCGTGAGAGTTCACGCGGGCGCGCGCCTCTCTCCGCCCTCGTCCTGAGGTGCTCGGCCGCAGGCCGAGCCTCGAAGGGCGGGGGCGGGCACCGATGTCGAGCTCGTGCTGGATCGGATCACGGGCTGTCCGTGGCCGCATGGTTCGAGACGGCCGCTACGCGGCCTCCTCACCATGAGGGGGAGCTCGGAGTACCGCGCGCCCCCCAGCCCTGCGATCGCCCGTCAGCCGCGCGCCGCCAGCGCCGCCTCGGCGTCGCGGCGGATACGGGCGACCATCGACTTCAGGCCGTTGGAGCGTTGCGGCGTGAGATGCTCCTTGAGGCCGAGCTTCTCGAAGATGGTGGCCGGGTCGGTCGCGAGGATGTCGTCGGCGGGCTTGTCGGAGTAGAGCGAGAGCAGGATCGCGATCAGGCCGCGCACGATGTGGGCGTCGCTGTCGCCGACGAAGCTCAGCACCGGTCCGTCGGCACCGTCGGGGCGCACCTGCGTCGTCAGCCACACCTGGCTGGCGCAGCCCTGCACCTTGTTGGCCTCGACATGGTCGGCCTCGGGCAGCGGCGTGAGGGTGCGGCCGAGCTCGATGATGTAGCGGTAGCGGTCGTCCCAGTCGTCGAGCAGCGCGAAGTTGTCGAGGATCTCGTCGAGGGTCATGTCGTGTCTCGCCGTCGTGGCAGGCTGCGGTCGAGCCGCCGGCGCGGCCGTTCCCCGCATACATAAGGGGGAACGTGCCGGAAGGGAATTCGCCGTCCGGCCAACCTCACCGCTCGTCCCCGCAAAGGCGGGGACCCAGGGGCCGAGCAACGTGTGGCTCTGGAGTCCCGCTTGCGCGGGAATGAGCGGAGCTCGGGGCAGGCCATTGCCTTCAGGGTGGGAGGCGTTCGGCCCCGAAAACGCGAACGGCGGCCCGGGGGCCGCCGTTCGGTCGTTCCGTGGTGTCCGGCTCAGCCCGGCGGGCGGCCGGCATCCCGGCGGCCGATCGGCCCGCGCCAGTCCGGCGCGAGGTCGGCCGAGGTCAGCGTGTTCTGCGAGGCCTGCGGCCGCGCGAGGTCGCCCTTGAGGGCGGTGGCGCCGGTCGTGACCGGCGAACGGTCGGACGAGGAGAGCGTCTCGCTCACCATCTCCATCATGATCTTCGCCCCGGCCTGCGCCTTCTGCCCGACCGCCACCGCGACCTGGGTGCCGATGGCACACACGTCGGGCTGACGGGTGCAGAACTGGCGCAGATCCGCGACCGTCGACGCGGCCGCGGCAGCGGCATCCGCCGCGCTCACCGCCGCCGCGCCGTCGCCTTCGGAGGGCCCGCGCGTGACGGTCGGAAGCAGAACCGCCACGACGCCGAGCCAGAAGGCCGTGCGCAACAAGAAACCCATTGTCCCTGTCCCTGTGTGCCCCGTCTCCCTCGTCCCGTGTCCCTGTTCATTGTTCCCCGAGGCAGACCGTAGCAGCCGGGCTTTGACGCGCGGTTCGGCGCGACGGTCGCATTCGACGCGAGTTTTAGGACAATTCGAACGATCGCGTTCACCATCGGTCAGCACCTTTCGGGCATCCCGTGCGTCGCCCGTTCAAGGGGTTGGGCGATTCGGCGGGAGCGATGGAGAAAACGTCGATTTCATCGGCGCTAACGCCGTTCGTGCGCGTCTCTTGACGGACCGTTCACCAATTGACGTCGCGTTCACCATTCAACACCGCGTTCACCATCCGCGCAGAATGGATCGCGACGGGACGGGGCTTTGTCGTGTGGGGACGAAACCGCTTCCCCGCGGAGCGGCGACCTTAGTGTTCGTTTAATGGGGGTCTGACACGATCCCAACGACGCGAAGGGGCGTCCATGTCGGGACGTGCAGTGGGCCACGTGAGCGTTATCGGATCACTCGGACATTACGTGGACGCGCTGGTGCACCCCTCGGTGCAGGCCGACCCGCTCGCGCGGGCCCGCCACCGGGCGTTCATCGCA
The DNA here is from genome assembly GCF_046000175.1 of Rhodoplanes sp. SY1. Classification (NCBI taxonomy): domain Bacteria; kingdom Pseudomonadati; phylum Pseudomonadota; class Alphaproteobacteria; order Hyphomicrobiales; family Nitrobacteraceae; genus Rhodoplanes; species Rhodoplanes sp. SY1. Next base: position 14,582 of record NZ_JBEOMB010000049.1, on the reverse strand, counting down.
CCGCGGCTGATCGGCAGCCTGACGGCGCTGGTCGCGTTCCCGGCGTGGCTCGCCTGGCGGGGCGCGCCGAGCGCGCTCGAGGTGCTGGTGTTCTGCTGGCTCGCCGCGCCGATCCTCGTCTCCTATTATCTCTCGCGCACCGGCCGCTACGAGACCGCGCATCTGCTCTCGGCGCTGGCGCTCACCGGCGTCGTCACGGTCGTCGCGGCGAAGACCGGCGGAATCGGATCCTTCGCGGCGATCTGGATCGTCGTGGTGCCGCTCGAGGCGGCGCTCTCGGCGTCGCGCCGCGTCGTCGCGCTCGCCTCGACCATGGCGCTCGGCGCTGCCGGCCTGCTGGTCGGCCTCACCGCGTCCGGTCACCTGCCGGCGCAGATCGGCGTCGGCCACGACGCGGGCGCGCTCGCCGCGCTCGGCATCGTCTCGGCCTCGCTCTACGCGACCGGCCTCGCGCTCGGCGCCGAGTCGCTCGCCCGCAAGAGCTTCTGGCTTCTCTACGCGGAGGAGGATCGCTACCGCCTCCTCGCTCGCAACATGACCGACGTGATCACGCGGCACGGCCACAACGGCGCCGTGCTGTTCGTGTCGCCGGCGGCCGAGCCGCTGTTCGGCGCGCGCGCCGCCGAGCTGCGCGGTCACGGGCTGTTCGATCGCGTCCACATCGCCGACCGGCCGGCCTATCTGAACGCGCTCGCGGACGCCGCCGCCCACGGTCTCTCGGGCTCGGTCGAGTTCCGGGTGCGGCGCGATCCAGACGTCGCCGGCGAGCCGGTGCGCTTCATCTGGATCGAGATGCGCTGCCGCCCGCTCGATCGTGCCGTCGCCGGTCCGGACGGCGCGGCGCGCGAGGTGGTCGCGGTGATGCGCGACGTGACGGAGCGCAAGGAGCAGGAGCGTGCCGTCGAGGAGTCCCGCGCCGAGGCCGAGCGCGCCAACTCGGCCAAGAGCCGCTTCCTCGCCACCATGAGCCACGAGCTGCGCACGCCGCTCAACGCCGTGATCGGCTTCTCCGACATGCTGATCAACGAGAAGTCGCTCAAGATCACGCCCGAGCGGCGGGCCGAGTACGCCCGGCTGATCAACGAATCCGGCAGCCATCTGCTGTCGGTCGTCAACGACATTCTCGACATGTCGAAGCTGGAGACCGGCGAGTTCGAGATTCGTGCCGAGCCGTTCGCGCTGGCGCCGGTCGTGCGCTCCTGCTGCGATCTCCTCGAGCTGAAGGCGCGCGAGCAGGACATCAGGCTGGAGACCGCGGTCGATCCGGCGCTGCCCGAGCTCGTGGCCGACAAGCGGGCGATCAAGCAGATCCTGATCAATCTCCTGTCCAACGCGGTGAAGTTCACGGACCGCGGCGGCTGCGTCACGGTGGCGGCCCGGCGCGAGGGCGCCCGGCTCGCCATCACGGTCGAGGACAACGGCATCGGCATCCGCGAGGCCGACCTCGCGCGTTGCGGCGATCCGTTCTTCCAGTCGCGCGATTCCTACGATCGGCCGCATCACGGCACCGGCCTCGGCCTGTCGATCGTCAAGGGCCTGGTCGGCCTGCACGGCGGCGAGATCGGCATGACCAGCCGGCTCGGCGCGGGCACTTGCGTCACGGTCCGAATTCCGCTCGATTGCGATCCCGCCCGCACCGGCCGGGCGGCGGCGCGCGCCGCCGCGACGTCGACGGTGCGGCGGCTGAACCTGCCGGGCGATCCTCCGCCCGAGCCCATCCCATCCGACGAGACGAGTGACGAGGCGGCGTTTGCGGTCAAGAAGCGTGCGTGATCCGGTCGACGACGAGGACGGGCGGGACGGTGCGCGCGCGGCGCGTGTCGGTCGCGCGGGTGCAATCGCGCTGCGGCTCTTCGGCCGGCCGCGCGACACGCTGGCCGCCGCGGCCGGGATCGCGGCCTTCGCCACCGTCGTGATCAATGCGTTGTACATGCAGCCGGGGCCGCATCCGGCCCCGATCTTCGCGCTGAAGACCGAACGGCCGCGCACCGCCACGCAAGGGATGGCTTCGGCGCCGACGCGCGACTCGACCGGCACGCTCGCCGTGCTGCCGCGGCCGCGTCCGGCGGACGCGCAGCCGACCGCGAAGGCCGAGCCGGCCGCCGCCACGGCCGCCAAGCCCGCGGCGCGGGCCCGCCCCGAGCTCGTCGGCGACATCCAGCGCGAGCTGATGCGGCGCGGCTATTACGACGGCGCCATCGACGGCATCGCGGGCAGTCGCACCGAGGCCGCGATCCGCGACTTCGAGCAGGCGCAGGGGCTGTCGCCGACCGGCGAGCCCACCGACGCGATCCTCAAGTCGATCACCCGCGCGACCGCTAAGCCGAAGCAGGCGGCGCCCGCCCCGCGCCCCGATCCGATCGCCGGGCTCCTGTCCGGGAGCGGACCGGCTTCGGCATCCGCCCGGACACCGGTCGCGCCCGTCGTGCAGGCGAAGGCGGCCGGCGGTGCCGTCGCGACGCCGCTCGCAGCCCATCCGGTGGCGCCCGTGACCGCGACGACCCTCGCCGCGCCGCCGGCGCCCGCGCCCCCGCAGCCGATCGCCCATCCCAGGGCCGGCGGAGCGGCGACCGCCGCCGGCTCGTCTCAGATCAAGTCGGTGCAGCGGGCGCTGGCCGATTATGGCTACGGACAGGTGCGGCCGACCGGCACCCACGACAAGGCGACCCACGACGCCATCGCGGCCTTCGAGGAGGCCCGTCGCATGCCGGTCACCGGCCAGGTCAGCGACCGGCTGGTGCGCGAGCTCGTCGCGCTGACCGGCCGGCCGATCGAGTAGCGCGAACAGCAAACGGCGAATAGCGAGTAGCGAATAGCGAGTAGCGAGTAGCGAGTAGGGGATGGTGCCCGCTCGCCCACTCCTCCACTATTCGCCATTCGCTACTCGCTATTCGCCAATGTGGGCCGCATGCGTCTGAAATCGGGAATCTGGGTCGCGGCCTATATCCGCCGCTGCGGCGTCGAGGGCGTCTTCGCGGCGGTGCGCCGCCGCGGCGCCGAGGAGGCCGGCGCCGTCTTCGTCATCGTCAACCGGCTGAACGGCACCGCCGACCTCTACGGCCCGGCGCCCCAGACCGCGTTCGACGAGGCGATGCCGTTCGACCGCGCCTTCGTCTCGGTCATGAAGGAGAGCCCGGCGCCGGAGAGCGACGTCGAGGCGTTCATCGCCAAGGAAAGCCGGTTCGATCCGGACGTCTGGGTGGTCGAGATCGAGGAGCCGTCGGGACGGCATTTTCTCGACCGCGTGTTGCGCTGATCAGGATCCGCCGCCGGCTTTCCGGGGCGGCCCGACGAGGCGCTCGGTCGGCATCCGCTCCGGTGCGGTCATGGACGGCAGCGCCATGCCGAGGCGGCCGCGAACGGTGCCGCCGCGTGCGGCGGTCGTCGGTCCGGGGCGCGTCGGGGCGGCGGTGGTCGCCGCCGGCTCGGCCTCGCGCCAGGCGGCGACCAGGCGCAGCGCCGCCGCCAGGCTGACCTCCTGGTACAGGGCGCTCAGCGCGTAGACGCGCCGCACCGAGTGGCCGATCGCCGGATTGACGAACAAGAGGATGCGCTGGAGCACCGGCGCCGGCACGGCCAGGGCGCGCGCCGCGACCACCAGCGGCTCGCCGCCGAGATCGTTGACGATCCGCTCGGCGAGCGTCCGCGAGACGCCGAGCGCGCGCTCGAGCTCGCGCACGAAGTCGCCCGGCCGGCCGCCGAGCACGCTCGTCTCCAGCCGGCGCGCCACCTCCTCGCCGGGCGTCGGCCACGCGCCCGCGGCGAGCGGGCCGGCGCGGTCGAGCGCGTCCAGGAGGCCGCGGCGGCCGTCCGTGTCGGCATTGAAGAAGTCGCGCACGAGGGACCGCGCTTCGCTCTGTCCGCGCGTTTCGGGGGGCGGCGGCGGAGCCGCCTCGCGGGCCGGCCGGCCGTCGAGCCGGGCCAGGACCTGCTCGGGCGCGCCCGGATAGGCGGCGAGCGTCCTGGCGACGATGTCGCGGGTCGCCGCGTCGACGGCGTCGATCAGGCGCAGCGACAGCTCGACATACTGACGCTCCTCGTCCGGCGAGTGGGTCGGCTTCTGGACGTAGAGATCGGTGAGCACGCGCAGCAGCGTCGGCTTGACGTCGACGCCGTGGCGGGCGAGCCCGACCAGACTGTCCAGTCCCGGAAACAAGGACGACATACGCGAACAAGCCCCGCCGGCGCTCGAAACGACCTTTCCGAGAGCTTAAGACGGGACTCGTTAGCAGAGGCTTAACCCCAACAAGGCGTTAACCTTTTCGCTCGAATGCGAACGATCGGGGGCGCCGGGTCCCGGGGCTTTCCGTCATGGCCGGGCTCGTCCCGGCCATCCACGATTTCGCTTGCCGACGCCCTGGCGTGGATGGCCGCGACAGGCGCGGCCATGACGAAGTCCGTGGCCGGGCAACCGCCGTGATGCCGCAGAGCGGACCGGAACGCCCCCCTGTCACCCGCTTACAACCCTTGTGGACCAAGCGGTTACGCTTAACCAACCGTTAACCATGTCGGCGCGTAATCGAACGTGGCAAGCCGCGGATCATTCCCGATCCGGTGGAGGGCGCCATGGGCACCATCATCACGTTCCCGGCTGGACGTCGCGTCTACAGCGACGGGCGGGGCCGCACGGCCGACGAGCCGGCCACCATCATCATCCTTCCGGTGGTGCGGGTCGATCGCTACGGCGACGAGCCGCGGGACGGAATGCGGGACGGCGGCTCGGCGGCCGCCCGCAAGGGACGGCGTCCCTCGGCCCGGCGGTGAGTGCGACGAGGTGACGATCGTGGTGACGGTTCGCAGGCCGGGCGCGAGCGCGCGTGCGAGCGCGGGGCGGGGCGGCCGGCCGGTGCTCGCGATCGCGGCCGTGGCGGCGCTGCTCGGCGGGTGCTCGGCCAACGGCGATTTCGGCCGGGTGAAGACCGGCCTGGTGCGCGACGGCATCCACGACTGGATGGGGCCGGCGGCGGCCCAGCAGGCCGGCCTGCCGGTCTCGGCCTTTCCCTATACCGAGGACGAGCGGCTGATGCGGGACCTCGCCTTCCCGCTGATCGAGGTGCCCTACGAGCGCCAGCGCTGGTACTCGATCATCGAGGAGTACGGCATCAATCGCGGCATCCAGCAGCAGTGGTTCGTCTTCAACATCGCCGCCTACGAGCAGGTGCTGATGCAGACGGCGTTCCGCTCGGCGACGGCGCGTTACGGCAAGCTCAACGACGACATCCGCAACGACGTCACCCGGCTGCCCTACTGGGTGACGGTGGCGCGCCGGGTGCTCGACATGGACATCAAGCGCGGCAAGAGCCTCCAGCACGTGAACGGCCTGACGCCCGGCGAGGCCGCCAACGCCCAGGCCCGGATGGCCGAGAACGCCCTGATCATGAGCTGGGTCCAGCAGTCGCTGGTCAACCGCGCCGCCTCCTACGGCTACGCGATGGAACGGCTGGTCATCGCGACGCCGCTGCCGGCGGCCGTCGAGGTCGAGCGCTCGCTGACGCTGCTCAAGGCCCGGATCGCCGAGGCGCGTCTGCTGCCGGGGCCGGAGATCACCCCCGGGACGATCGTCCTGGTGCCGCCTTACCCGCTGCCGTCGATGCCGGTCGTCAGCAAGTCGGTTCCGGTCGCGGCCGCGCCGCTCGCCGGGCCTGCGGTCGCGGGCGCACCGTTGCCGGCCGCCGCGCCGCCGGCCGGCCCGAGCTTCGTCTCGCTCGTCGGCCAGTGAGGTAACGCGAGAGGGCCGGAATCGGCCCGCCGGACCCATCCCGGAAGCCATCCGCGTTTCACCCGCTTGGCGGTTCGCGACCGCTCGGCCTATCGTCGGCCGCGGCGGCAGGCGCCGCGACATGCGGAGCGGGCCGTGACCCTCCATCAGCCGTCGATCGAGCAGACGTCGATTCCTCCGGTGTGGACGCCGCCGATCGGCGACGCCGTGAAGCGCGACCTGTGCACCGATTGCGGCATCTCGCGCATGGCGACGCCCGGCTGGTGCGGCCACGCCTGCCAGTTCCTGAAACCCGACTATCCGGCCATGGAGACGGCCGTCCACGGCCGTGCCCGCGATCCGGCGAAGGCGGACGAGCAGTTCTTCGGCCCGTTCCGAAAGATGCTGCGGGCCGCCCTGACGGCGCCGCGGCCGGGGGCGCAGTGGACCGGCATCGTCACCCGGATCGGCGAGCGGCTGCTCGAGACCGGCACCGTCGACGCGGTGCTGGCCATGGCGGCGGATCCGGCCGACCGCTGGCGGCCGCGGCCCGTGCTGGTGACGCGGCCCGAGGGCATGGCGCAGTGCCGCGGCATGCGGATGGGCTACGCGCCGCTGCTGGCGCTCTTGGAGCCGGCGGCCGCGCAGGGCTTCAAGCGCATCGCCGTGGTCGGCATCCCCTGCCAGATCCACGCGCTGCGCGCCATCGAGCAGGAGCTCGGCTTCGACAGGATCTACGTCGTCGGCACCCCGTGCTCGGACAACACCACGACCGAGAATTTCCACGGCTTCCTGGCGCTGCTCGCCGACGACCCCGCGACCATCACGTATCTCGAGTTCCGCGCCGACTATCACGTCGAGCTGCGCTTTTCCGACGGCAGCGAGAAGCGCATCCCGTTCCTGCTGTTGCCACTGTCCAAGCTGCCGGGCGACTTCTTCCCGCTCACCTGCCGCACCTGTGTCGACTACACCAACGCGCTCGCCGACATCACGGTCGGCTACATGGGCGGCGAGGGCGAGCAGTGGCTGCTGGTCCGCAACGCGCGCGGCGAGGAGCTTCTGTCGCTCCTCGGCGACGAGGTGCGTCTCGCCGCGCCGGGGACCGGCGGAAACCGGAAGGCGCCCGTGAAGGGCTTCCTGAAGAACACCGAGCGGGCCGCCGGCGGCCTGCCGGTGCGCGGCACGCCGGATTTCCTGCGCCCGCTGGTCGGCTGGCTGATGCCGAAGATCGGTCCGCGCGGGATCGAGTTCGCCCGCGCGCGCCTCGAGATGAAGGCGATCGAGACCATCCTGCATCTGCGTCGCCAGCGCCCCAAGCGCCTGCGCCACATGGTGCCGAAGCACGTCTGGGACCTGGTCGCGCCCTACGGCCTGACGCCGGGGGAGGGGGAGCGGTAGCGGCGCGGGACGGGCCGTCTTTCCTCCGCCCCGGACGCTGCGCTAGGCTCGTTCCAAATCACATCGGAGGACGCCCATGCTGCGCCGTCGCCTCGCCGTCGTGGTCTCGCTCGCGCTCGCGAGCCCGCTCGCTGTCGTGATCTCGCCCGCCCGCGCGGCCTGTCCGTCCGACGAGGCCGTGGCGGCGCTCGCCGCCAAGGTGACGGCGCGCGAGCCGGCCGAGAGCTACGGGCCGGGCCTCACGGTCGCCGACGGCCTGTGCGCCCAAGAGAAGCTGGTCGCCAAGCTGAAGCCGGCACTCGGCGAAGTCGTCGGCTACAAGGCGGGCCTCACCAACGAGGCGGTTCAGAAGCGCTTCGGGGTGCCGCATCCGGTGCGCGGCACGCTGCTGGCGAAGATGATCCTGAAGGACGGCGCGAGCGTGCCGGCGGCCTTCGGGGCGGCGCCGTTGTTCGAATCCGATCTGATCATGACCGTGAAGGATTCCGGCATCCACGGCGCCAAGGGCCATGTCGAGATCCTGAAGCATCTCGACGCCGTCGTGCCGTTCCTGGAGCTGCCCGACCTGGTGCTTCAGAAGGGCGCCCACATGGACGGCGGCGTGCTGACCGCGATCAATGTCGGCGCGCGGCTCGGCGTCGTCGGGACGCCGGTGCCGGTCCGGGCGACGCAGGATTTCGCCGACCGGCTGGCGAAGATGACCGTGGTGCTCACCGACGACACCGGGCGCGAGATCGCCAAGAGCCCCGGCGCCGCGATCCTGGGCCATCCGCTCGACGCGGTGGCTTGGCTGGTCGCGGATCTCGGCCGCGCCGGCATCACCCTGAAGGCGGGCGACATGCTCAGCCTCGGCAGCTTCTCGCCGCTGTCGCCGCCCGCCGCCGGCCGCACCGTCACGGCCCGCTACGAGGGACTGACCGACAAGCCCGTCGAGGTGAAGGCGACGTTCCAGTGAGGAACCTTGTTCCGGGGGGCGCATCCCGAAGGATGAGACGCCGATCCCGGTGCTCGGCCTCGTGCCCCGGACAAGGCACATCAGGCTGCAGGCCTGATGTGCCGCAGAGCCGGGGCCCAGGGGCGGCACGACCGGCTGGGCGATGGGCGCATTTCCCGATCGCCCCTGGGTCCCGGTTCACGGCGCTTTGCGCCGCGCCCGGGACACGGCGCCAGGGACGCCGGCCGTCACGCCTCCGGTGGCGCCGTTTCGGGCGCCACGTCCGGTCCCGCCATGATGCCGGCCGTGATGAAGCGGACCAGGAAGCGGCCCTTGGTCGGCAGGTCGCCGGGCTTGTAGCGGTGCTTGGACAGGCGCGACATGCGCTCGTCGAAGAAGTTCATCACCAGCGCGCCGACCGCGAACAGATAGGCCCAGTGCAGGTATTCGGGTGATTTCTCCGGCAACGCGCGCTGCAGCGCCGCGATGAACTCGCGCGCCATCGGATCGTAATAGTCGCGCAGAATCCCGCGCGACCGCTCGTGCGGGTCGGAGGCCTCGCGCACCGTCAGCATCGAGTAGAACTTGCCGTCCGGACGGGCCTGCTGGCGCATCACCGGCATCACGAAGGCGGTGACGATGCGCTCCACCGCGTCGGGTGCGTGCAGATCCGAGATGGCGCGCAGCTCGGCGAGACGTTCCCCGAACAACTTCTCGTGCTCGGCGAAGACGGCGCGATAGAGGTTCTGCTTGGTCTCGAAGTGATAGACCACGATCGACAAGCCGACGCCGGCGGCCTCGGCGATGTCGCGCATCGAGGCGCCGTGAAAACCCTCCTGGGCGAACAGCCGCTCGGCGGCGCGCAGGATCTTGGCGCGCCGGCTCGGCTCCTCGGCGGTCGCGGTGGCCCGCTTCCGGGTCGACGCGGCGGGCGTTCGCGGCGGGGCCGCCGGCTTGGCCGGCTTGCGGCGCTTGCGTGGGGGCGTGTCGGGATCGGTGGCGGGCATCAGGGTGCGGTCGCGCGGAGGAGAGGGCGTCATACGGCCGCGATGACCTTTCGTGGAGTCGAGCCCGGCTGATCGACGGCAACTTAGTCGCGCCGCGCCGCCGCTGTCCACTCCGCACGAACGCGGCTCGGCTCCTCGTGGCCCGGACCTGCGCCGCAGCACGACGCCTTGTGCCCCGGACGAAGCGCGGCAGGCCGCAGACCTGGTGCGCCGCAGAGCCGGGGCCCAGGGCGACACGACGGGCCGCACGAAACGCCTCGTCCGGCCGCCCCTGGGTCCCGGTTCACGGCGCCATGCGCCGCGCCCGGGACACGGTGCTTTCGAGCTGCACAGCGGCCCTGCCAGCATTCGGGCGGAGCGCAGCGGGAACGACCCCAGTGGAAAGCGCGCCGAGCTCTGCCCGCCGCGCAACCCCTCCCCTTCGGCGTCGCAGGGCCCGCCCGTGATTCTCCGGATGCACTGTACGTACGTACAGTCTAACGTGGCGACGCTGAACATGGAAACGAGCCGCGGCCGCCGCGGGCGTGGTCTGGCCGGTCGACCCTCCCCTCGGGCCGCCGGCGGCGTCGTGTGACCCGACGCCTCGCGACCTTCGTGCCCGCGCCGAGCCGACGGATTTCTTGGGGGTTACGCATGACCAAAGACACGGCCAAATGGCGCGTCCTCGGCGGAGGATTCGCGGCCTACACGTTCGACGCCATGGATCTCGTGCTGCTCGCCATGGCGTTCCAGCCGATCATGACCGATCTCGGCCTCACCCGCTCGGAGGCGGGCCTGCTCGCCACCGCGACGCTGATCGGCGTCGGCATCTCCAGCGTGGTGATGGGCTGGTACTCCGACAACTACGGGCGCCGCAAGGCGATGCTGTGGTCGCTGATCAGCTTCAGCCTGCTCACCATGGTGATCGCCTTCGCCAATTCGTGGCTGGAGATCCTGATCCTGCGCTTCCTGGCCGGTCTGGGCCTGGGTGGGCTCTGGGGCGTGATCGCGGCGTACATCGCCGAGACCTGGCCGCCCGCCCAGCGCGGCCGCGCCGCCGCCTTCGTGATGAGCTCGTTCCCGGTCGGCGTCGGCCTCGCCTCGTTCTTCGCCGGCAAGATCATCCCGATGTGGGGCTGGCGGGCGCTGTTCCTCACCGCCGGCATCGCCCTGATCGTCGCCGTCTACGTCTACTTCTTCGTCCCCGAATCGGAGGCCTGGAAGCAGCAGCGCGACGCCCGCGCCCGCGGCGAAGGCACCAAGGCCGAGAAGGTGTCGGTGAAGGAGATCTTCACCGGCGGCCTCGCCCGGAACACCATCATCGCGACGCTCGTCTCCGCTTTCGCGCTGACCGCCTATTGGGGGCCGACCACCTGGCTGCCGACCTATCTGGTCAAGGAGCGCGGGCTGTCGGTCGCCGACATGGGCATGTTCATGACCATCCTCAGCGTCGGCATGTTCCTCGGCTACAACGCCTTCGGCTGGATCGCCGACTTCATCGGCAAGCGCAACGCGCTCGTCCTGTCGCTCGCCGGCTCGGCCGTGATGCTCGCCGTCTACGCGCTGACCGAGAACGCCGCGACGCTCCTGTGGATGGGCCCGGCCTATGCGTTCTTCATGGCCTTCGTCGGCCTGATGGGCTCGTACTATGGCGAGCTGTTCCCGACCCGCGTGCGCACCACCGGCTCGGGCTTCTGCTTCAACGTCGGCCGCGGCGTCTCCGCCTTCGCGCCCTTCATCCTGGGCGGCATCGCCACGGCCTACAGCCTGCAGACCGCGATCCTGATCTGCGCCGTCCCGTTCCTCCTGGCGGCGATCCTGACCGCCTTCCTGCCGCGAACCGAGGTCGCCGCCCTCCAGACGACCCCCGCCGCCGCTGCACCGCGGAGCTGACATCCGCGTGCAGCACCGGGCCGGCCGCAGTCCCCGCCGCGGCCGGCCCGTCCCCGGAGATGCGAAAATGAACAAGATCATCGACCTGTCCATCTACTTCGAGAACGGCACGCTCGCCGATCCCCCGGTCTACGAGCCGAAAATCAAGTACCGGAATCACCACGACACCACCGACGAGCTGCTGCCGTTCTTCCCCGGCCTGAAGGCCGAGGACCTGCCGAACGGCGAGGCCTGGGCGATCGAGTGGGTGCAGATCACCACCCACAACGGCACCCATCTCGACGCGCCGTATCACTTCGCCTCGACCATGAACGACGGCGAGCGCGCCATCACGATCGACGAGGTGCCGCTGGAATGGTGCTTCCAGCCGGGCGTCAAGCTCGACTTCCGGCGCTTCGAGGACGGCTATCTGGTCACGGCCGACGACGTCGAGAAGGAACTCGCCCGCATCGGCCACACGCTGAAGCCGCTGGAGATCGTCGTGGTCAACACGCGCGCCGGCGACGTCTACGGCAAGGAGGGCTATGTCGCGGCCGGTTGCGGCATGAGCCGCGAGGCGACGCTCTATCTGACCGAGCGCGGCGTGCGCGTCACCGGCACGGACGCCTGGAGCTGGGACGCGCCGTTCGTCTACACGGCGAAGCGCTACGCGCAGACCAAGGACGCGGGCCTGATCTGGGAGGGCCACAAGGCCGGCCGCACGATCGGCTACTGCCACCTCGAGAAGCTGCACAATCTCGAGCTGCTGCCGCCGACCGGATTCACCATCGCCTGCTTCCCGGCGAAGATCCGCGGCGCCTCCGCCGGCTGGACCCGCGCGGTGGCGATCCTCGACGAGTGAGGCATACGACGCGGCTTTTCCCTCTCCCCGCGCGCGGGGAGAGGTGAGACCGGCGCGCCGCAGTCTCACCCACGGACATCATCCCCGAACCGAAGGACTCTCCATGTCGAAACTGATCATCACGGCCGCCGTCACCGGCTCCGTGCACACCCCCAGCCTGTCGCCCTATCTGCCGCTGACGCCGGACGAGATCGCGGCCGACGCGATCCTCGCCGCGAAGGCCGGCGCCGCGCTCGTCCACGTCCATGCGCGCGACCCGCAGACCGGCAAGCCGTCGGCCGATCCGGCCCTCTACGAGGAGATCGTGCGCAAGATCAGCGCCGCGACCGACGCCGCGATCTGCATCACCACGGGCGGCTCCAAGGAGATGACGGTCGCCGAGCGCGCCCGCTCGGTCGCGCTGCTGAAGCCGGAATTGGCGTCGCTCAACACCGGCTCGATGAACTTCGCGATCCATCCGCTCGCGCAGAAGATCAAGGAGCCGCGCTTCGATTGGGAGATCCCGTTCCTGCAGGCGACCGAGGACTGGATCTTCCCGAACACCTTCAAGACGCTCGCCGAGTTCGCCACCTTCATGACCGCGGCCGGGACCAAGCCGGAGCTCGAGGTCTACGACGCCGGCATGCTGTCGAACGTCCAGTTCCTGCTCTCGACCGGCGTGCTGAAGGCGCCGATCCATCTGCAGTTCGTGCTGGGGATTCTCGGTGGCATGCAGGCGAGCGTCGGCAACCTGGTGTTCCTCTACGAGAGCGCCTGCCGGATGATCGGCGAGAAGAACTTCACCTGGTCGCTGTCGGCGGCCGGCCGTGCGCAGCTCCCGATGATGGCGACCGCCATGGGCATGGGCGGCAACGTAAGGGTCGGGCTCGAGGACAATCTCTATCTCGCCCCGAAGGTGCTGGCGAAGTCGAGCGCCGAGCAGGTCGAGCGCATCACGACGATCGCGCAGGCGCTCAGCATCCCGGTCGCGACGTCGGCCGAGGCGCGGTCGATCCTCGGCCTCAAGGGCGCCGGTAATGTCGGCTGGGCCCAGAAGAGCGCGGCGGAGTAGGGAGAGTTCTGGCAGCTACGGCCCGTTACGCTTCGTCATGCCCGCGCTCGTCGCGGGCCTTGGCGAGCCGCCGCCGTTTGCGCTGACGTCGCCCCACACTCCGCTCATTCCCCGCGCAAGCGGGAATCCAGGGGCCACACGTCGTGTCGCCTCTGGGTCCCCGCCTCCGCGGGGACGAGCGGACGTCGGGGCCGCCGCCAACCAATACCGAGTAGACAATTAAAGAGCCGGCGGGGAGGGGCCTCTCCGCCGGCTCTCGTTCCTTGGACGTCTTCTCTGTCGGTCGTGCCGCCGTCAGGCGGCCGCCGCGGCGGGAACGCCGAGGTCCATCTCCGGAACCTCGCCCTCGACGATCAGCTTGGCCGAGGTGGCGGCGACGATCTGCTCGACCGTCACGCCGGGCGCGCGCTCGCGCAGCACCAGGCCCGCGTCGGTCGGCTCGATCACGGCCATGTCGGTCACGATCAGGCTGATGCGGCGGATCGAGGTGAGCGGCAGCGTGCATTTCGGCACGATCTTGGGCGCGCCCTTCGCCGTGTGGTTCATGGCGACGATGACGCGGCGGGCGCCGGTCACGAGGTCCATGGCACCGCCCATGCCGGGCACCATCTTGCCGGGCACCACCCAGTTGGCGAGCATGCCGCGCTCGTCCACCTCGAGGGCGCCGAGCACGGTGGCGTCGAGATGGCCACCGCGGATCAGGCCGAACGAGTAGGCGCTGTCGATGGTCGCGGCGCCCGGCACGGCCGAGACGGTGCCGCCGCCGGCGTCGGTGAGGTCGGGGTCGTCCATGCCCTCGGGCGGCTTGGCGGCCAGGCCGACGATGCCGTTCTCCGACTCGAACAGCACGTTGGCGTGCTCGTCGATGTACCTGGCGACGCCGGTCGGCAGGCCGATGCCGAGATTGACCAGGCTGTTCGGCTTCAGCTCGCGGGCGACGCGGCGCTGGATGATCTCGTCGGGTTTCATCAGGCAGCCCTCTCGATCAGGTAGTCGACGACGACGCCGGGCGTCTTCACGACGTCGGGGGAAATCATGCCGACGGGAAGAATCTCGCGCGGCTCGCAGATCACGGTCGCGGCGGCGAGCGCCATGATCGGATTGAAGTTCGTCGCGGTGAGCTGGTACTGGAGGTTGCCCGAGTAGTCGGCCTGGTCGGCGGCGATCAGGGCGAAATCGGCCTTCAGCGGCTTGGCGAGCAGCCACTGCTCGCCGTCGATCTCGACCGTCTGCTGGCCTTCCGCCGCGATGGTGCCGAGACCGGTCTTGGTGAGCACGCCGCCCAGCCCGTAGCCGCCGGCCCGGATGCGCTCGACGAGCGTGCCCTGCGGGACCAGCTCGACCTCCATCTCGCCGGCGATCATCGCCTTCTGGGTCTCCGGGTTGAGACCGATATGCGAGGCGACCAGCTTCTTGATGCAGCCGGCGCGGACCAGCTTGCCGATGTCGACGCCAGGGCGCGCGGTGTCGTTGGCGATCACGGTGAGATTGCGCTTGCCCGACTGGGCCAGCGCGTCGAGCAGCCGATGGGGCGACCCGACGCCCATGAAGCCGCCGATCATCAGGCGCGCGCCGTCCGGGATGAGCTTGGCGGCGTCTTCCGGTTTCAGATGAGGTTTCATCAGGACACTCGTGGTTCGGGCGATGTCCATGCGGCGGCGCGAGGAGGGGGAGGCCGCGGCGATGGCGAACGCGGTCTTATGCGGCCGCCCCGTCGCAGCCGCATCGGTAATACACCTATGTCGTAGAGCTACGTCGGGACTAAGAGCCGATCCGAGAAG